>NZ_CBDNNH010000004.1:0-163286 GCF_965318445.1 Anaerosinus sp.
CTTATTTTATCACTCATGTTCTCATTTTCTCCTTTTATAATTTTGATGATAAAACAAAAGCGACAGCCCTTAGTTTTAAAGGGTTGCCGCTTTTATCATTTTTGGCCAGAGCTTTTACTATAGTAAATTTTGAATTACAACTGTAACTAAAGCACCTGCAACAAAACATACAACTGCAGTTTTCTTGATTTGTCGATTGTTGTATTTTGTAATTTCCTGTTGTGTTTTCACATCCAATTCTTTCACTTTTTCTGCAGTACCTAATAGTAAATTGATTAGTTTGTCAAACATTCTAATTCCTCCAATTTGTTTTTTATACTTTGAATTTCGGTTTGAAATAGGTTTCCACTTGCTTCCTCAAGATTGAGGAGAGCATCCCAAATTTCTAGCATTTCAAGATTGTTCATGCTACACCTCTTAAAATAAAAACCCCAATGAGAATTAATCATTGAGGTTTTTGCTATGTTATTTACTCGTAATAGATATTACAATCGTAAGGTAACTCATCAGACATATGGTCAGTATATTGCCACATCCGAACTAACTTATTTGGGAATTCTTGCTTAAAACTGTTTTCGTGATAATATTGTGCTACCCAATATGGAACGTAATCGGCAAGCTGATTAACATCAATAATGCCATTAGCAAGCCAATTATAAGAACTGTAAATCCCTACATATGTATAACCAACCTCATTCAACGCACATACAAATGCACTACATAAAGCAGTTACATCACCAGTAGTCATATCTCCATCTTCTGCATCATACCAAATACCTAGTTCTGGATTTATCCCATTTAAATATGTTTTGATTTGATTATCTACCCAAACTGCTTCGGCACGTGCTTCATCAATAGTAGCTGCATGCGCATAATAATAAACTCCATACTTTAATCCATATTTCACCGCATTATTAACATGCTCAACAAACATTGTATCAAGCCTAGTTCTTTCCCCTAACTTTAAAATTACTCCTTCGACTCCAGCCGCTTTCACCGCTTCCCAATCAATATTTTCTTGCCACGCACTAATATCAATTACTTTCATGTTCATCCAATCCTTTCACTTTAAATAATTCTAATAACATTAGTATTAAAATAAACTCAATAACATTGATAAAATCTTTGCATACGTCTCAAGTCCATCAAACGATTGACCTGTGAGTGCTAAGATAATGCTGATAATTAAAAACGCCAGCCATCCTGTGATGACTAGCGTCTTTTTTTGACTTAACACTTTTTTAAATTTTCTCATGTTGCTCACCTCCCTCCGTGGGAAGTTCCTGCAACTTGTGATACAAAGATGTCACAGTTCCATTTCCACCCAGATTATGATAAGCCTCATACATATTTGACACATTTTCTCGTGCATAAATTGGGCAAAATCCTTTTTCTATGTAGTGATTATATGATTGGATGATTCGATCACGTAAAATCGCTCTCATACCAATTCGCTGTGCATTACTTTCTCTTTTCGATTTCTGAATCACTGAAACCATATATGTAAAAACAGCACCGCAAATCATCTGCAACCAATACTGCACAATGAATTCCACCATTGGAATCGCCTTCTCCCCATAAAAAATAGAGCTTTTCAGCTCTTAAATCTTCTTTTCCCCTTCGCTATAGTTAATTTTGTAATCACCATTCGTCAGCAACTGCACCCTAAGAATATTATTTTGCGGATATCCATATTTATAATCAGTGCCATGAATTGCTTTATCCCAACTGCCTTTCATATCAACTTGCAATGTTAATTCATCGATTTTACATATATCAGAGGTATTCTCCTGTGCCAGCAGATAGGCAAATCCTATGCCTTCAGTGAGATTTAGTTCATCCCATGCACTGCGAGGAATATTTTGCATTTGTGCTATGTCAATCCCCGATACCTCTACTTGTGTAACATCGTTATGATTGATATGTTGCCATGCTTTGGATTCAAAATCATATGTCTTATATGTTATTAAATCTTCAGTGACAATTATTTTACAGATTCCATCCCCTGACACGCTTGATACTATTGAAACTTTGTCAATTCCTTCGAAACTTTGTGTGTTAATTAATCCTAATGGTAACACTAATTGGTCATTCGGAACTGCTGTTATCTTAGATTGGTAGGGAGTATCAATAATAGACAAGCTCAATATTTTAAATTTAGACATAGATAATAAATCTTCGGCAGTAGCCTTATTAAAATTAGTACTAATAAAAATATTATATTTTTCTAGGTCAGATAATGTATTCCAGTTATCAGATAATTTACTGAATGCTCCATTAACAACTCCGTACACTTGATTAGACATATTTAAATATAACTTATATGTTGTCGATAATAAATAATTAGTCGGAATCGAGAAAGAAGATGTCCACAAAGCCTCCCTTAGAATAACAATATCGTCTAAATATCCGATATTGCCAGAAGTTGAGCTTGTATAACCCCACTTACCTATGAAGGCATTACTACTAAGATTTAAATTGTTAGTTCCAGTTGATGTTCCCTTTAATGTTCCGTCAACAAAAAAATATATAGTACTTCCTTTTCTAGTAATTGCATAATGATGCCAATTACCGTCCAAATAAGTAGTAGCGGAGGCATTACCATGTATACTACCACTCAATCTTATGCATAAACCACCACTAGAATTTCTATCTTCAAGTTGAACAGAGTTGGTAGCACCGTTTACGGATTCTCCTAATACAATAGTATATTCACTTCTTACCCCACTTCTTTTGTTCCAAAATGCGATAGTAAAATCACCACTTATTGTTATTGCTTTGTTGCAACGTAGATAAGAAGTTCCATTATTAAAAAGTCCACATCTATTACCAAATTTACCTTCTGTAGCATACGTAAGATTCCCCATATTTGTCCATGTGTTGTCTGTTACTAAATCTTTTGCTCCACTTGCATCAAACCGAACACTTAAAGCTGTATTGTATGCCATTAATTTACCTCCTCTACATTTTTATATAAAGATAAATCTATAATACTACTTTCTTGCATAAACATATCTTCTAACATAACTTGCTCACTCATTTGAATGTCAAACACAGTTTTTAATCTCATATTCCCATCAAATTCTACGAACTCAGCATCATAAACAAAATCTGTTGCATCTGAATTATTAAATGAACAAGCTGTAACAATTTGGTCTTGTGCACCAGGTTCAAATTTAAGCACCTCTACTGCAGGCAGTTTAAATGTTTCTGTATAATTAATTATCAATTCTTCGATTTTCGGTGCAATTACACCTAATTTAGTAACCTGCAATACATTCCCACTACCACTTCCACTATTTACGGTCCGCCATTTCTCATTTCCAACGATCATATCTGATGAAAACGCTGCGCTTGATATATGATTTACAATAGCTCGGTAGATTACATCATTATAAATTACCGCTTCGTCAATTTCATATTCAGTATTTGATTTCCAAATTGGCAGGCTTGCACCTTTACCGGCAATGACTATCCAACTATTACGTTCAGTATTACTAAAATCATTTGACGTGTGCGAATTTACACATCGCAAAATACTATTACCGCGAACGACCACTTGATTTACTATATATTGAGTCTCGCCTTGCCAATCTGGAATATAACCAATCGTTAATTGCTGCCAATTACTTATATCTACTTGAAAATTACTTGATGTATGAGCTCTAATGCATCGATAAAGAAGATTATCATATACAATCAATTCAGCAATATCATAGTTTTGATTTTCCTGCCAGGTTATTGCTCCACCGGTAATGGTTTTTCCGTTGTAAGTAAATTTACCATTCACCTCAGATATTTTGTCTACTTTAGCTTTATCTGTAGAGATATAATCATTCGTAGACAGCCCTTTTCCTTCAACTTTATCAACCTTACCATCCAATGCATCAAGTAATCCAGTGATAGCTTCGATACTATGCTGATCAGGCTGATTTCTAAATTTTAAATCTCCATGATTCATCGATGTTGGACCACCAAAAAGTTTTAGTTTCCATACACAAGTACCATCGGTAATTTCGTCACCTTCACCATAACCTTGTGGTTCATTCGTACCGCTAGTACCTGGCGTAGTGCACATATAAAAACCCCAACTTGGACAAGTTGAGGTTCTTACGATATCTTGAATTTTATACGTTGTATTTGCTTTCCACAGTTCAAAATGTGCCTTTGTCGCCGCATGATTTACGCTTAGTGCCTGCTTGTCGAGCTCATCTATTGCACCGTTAAATTGCTGCCGAACCAATGGCTGATTCCCCAGTATTCGAGGAATGCCAAGGTTCGGCGTTTTTTCTAGTTCTGCCATTTACATCACCCTTTCTATAATCTTTGTGCCATCCCATTCATAATACATACTGCCGCCTGTTGCTGTTGGTACGAAATACGATCTAAAAACGTAGCCTGGTTGCATGGTGTAAAGTTCATATGTATTTTTTCCTGTAACAATCATGATTTGTCCATTTGCCACAAAGTAGTCGCCATCATAACTACAGATTGCATTTGCGGTACCGGCAGAAACCTTTTCACCTAAAATCACAATTGGCATATCCGTAAACATAATTTGTTTTGTCGTTGCCAAATCTCCATCAGGAATGACAACCCTATCAACAATACTCCAATTTGCTAAAAGTGCTGCACAATCACTCTCAGAAGCTACGCAATTTACAAGTGTAGGTATCGTCCAATCAAAAGAACGTTCTTGCGCTTGATAGGAAAGCAATTCCCCTTTTCGCGCATAGAGTTCAATCATCGTTTTTTCATTAAGAGAATTTAAATCATTGCAACGTTGTTCCCAGGTATAGGTAAATGGAGAAGAATCTATCGTATAATCTTTGCTTACTCCGGCAACCGTTACACGAGCGATATAATCGGTACCAACTTCAGCAACCAGGTCTTGTTTCGTCCAATACTCAATTTCATCATTTTGCGATACACAGCCGAAAGATTGCCGCTTATTGCGAGGTATAAAACTCATGCTTAAATCGCCGGCAATTTTATCTGTATGATATTGATCAGCTTGCAAATGTGCAGCCATTCTAATCTTCCCTGGTACACTAGGAAGTTCTGGTCTACGCGTAGTTGTAAGCTGTTTTGTTTTGGTATAATCCATTTCCTCGTCATGGTCAACTGTACTAGTTGTGATGTTGTACTGCTCGGTGACGATATTTCCTTCTCTGCAGACCGGACCGCCAGTCGTAACATTTGCATAGTAACTGCTTCGAATAAAGAAAACATTGGTTTGGGCAAAATGCTTTCGCGGTACCGTATCAAATACACCACGCATTACACCTTTTACATACCAATGCCCATTTGGCAACTGAGTCAGCATACTATAGGAAACAATTTCATCATCAATCACAAGCAACCTGCTACCTTTTCTCGCGACTGAGATATCCGCAATATTACTGCTTTCAAGCTCTTCTATACCACCTAAATCTGCTATTTCAAAGCCAAGGATATCTTCTACATCGCTAAATTCAGCAATATCATAAACGAGTCTACCTGTTGCCGACCAGTTCGACATACTGTTTGTACTTTGAAAAGGTGTATTTTGCTGTTGTCGCCAAACCGTCCAAGTTTGTGTTTTTGCATCTGGCTTTGCGGCAAAAGCTGATACATAGGTATCGTTACACTGGCAAATCTCCCAAGGAAGTTCTAGGTATCTAAAAGCTTGTACCCCAGTTGGGTACGTCTCTTCTTTTTCCCATTCGGTAGAACCGGAGAAGCCAAAATCGGTTTTAGATAGTCCAAAGATATCTTCAATTGCTTCAATCTTCACCTTGCCATCGATAAAATCACCAAAATCCACATCAGTAACGCGCATCAAGAGATTTTTAACGCCATACGGTTCCCAGTTAACCTTTATTACATCACCGATACGAACATTTGACAGCTTACGATTTCCTTCAATACTCCCTGTTGCCAGTGGATATGATTGCTCATTTATTTCGCGTTTAGCGGCCCAAAGCGCATTTTCAGCAGTAGTGAAATAGTTGTAATTATACGATTTCGTTGTTTGCACGCCATTATTTATTTCAATATTCGCTGGATCAACTGCAGGAATTGTGCTTTCTTCATACATTGCTTTTCTATCCGTATATCCAACAGATATCTTTGATATAGTCTGAGTCCAATCAAGCCTAGTAAAAGTGAAACTACTCGCATTTGTTGTATCGACAACTTGAACCTCATCCACATTATAATCATCACGAATTAGCTTGAAAGTGAGTCTTCCTGTAATCGGATCAGAGTATTTGACAGCATTAACATGAGTGCAAATATCATCAAAAAGACTTCTTGCTTCTGTCGTATTAGTAATCGGTATGGAAATTCCTATTCCTTCGTCGGCTAATGTTTTGCCGATTTTCATCAATGATTCTTTATCGATGCTATCTGGACTTTCAGCCAAGCCCCAATCTTGATTCGTATGAATTAAAAATAAAGCTTCGGCCGGATTTGCATCTTCACCAACAGGTCCTAATCCTAAATAATTCGGACAATCTTGAAGTTCAATCCACGTTTCAGGAATTGTAGCAGATTTTCCAATATACGCGGTTGGAACAACAATGCTGACAAAATCACGATATGCAGGAGTGAGCCCTCGAAGTTCAAGCTGTACACTTTCGTTTGACATTTGCTGAACCATCCAAGGATCCGCACCTTGATTATCCCCACCAAGATACGTTTTGATTTCACCGATAAAGCCTCCATTTTCATCTGGACCACCAAAGAGCTCATTATCATCTACAGAGATAGAAAAAGGTGTGGTTTGGTGATTCTCCCTTGATTCATCACCTTCCCATACCTTTTGTTCTTTCATGTAGATTGCTCGAAGCCGCATTGTTGGCGAGGACCAGCAAACGAGGAATTGGTATCCAAGAAAATATTTAAAGCCTTTTTGAATTGTTGTTTTGAGATTACGACCGTTGATAAGCCAAGACAGAAGCCACATAAAAAGCGAATTGATGAGTGGTCCTACAGCCATATCCTTACCCCAGATTTCAACAGTAACAGGAGCTTTCCCATCTTTGGTATCTGCACTCCCTTTTCCTTCACCTTTTGTCGTTGCAGGAGAAGAAATATACTGCGCAATAAGTGCAAACACGAGCGGCCATGCATTAAAGTTTGCATGCGCAGCGTAGGTTTCTGTATATTTATCTGCCCTAAAATCTCCAAAGTAACTGACGATTGGTGATTTAACAAGGCATCTTCCAATCACTACAGGAATAGGACTACCGATTTTCGTTTCATTACTTCCGACATTTAAATCACTTGGATCCATTTCAGTTTCACTAGAACTATTTGAACTTTTATTGAGAAAATATAACGCTAGTGTAGATAGACCCCAGCCAGTAAATGCATTTAATCCCATGCCTATCCCTCCTTACAATTTAATAGTACCAACAAATCCGTCGGTATCGCGCTGCACAACTAAACTATCCACCCAGTATGCGCCTTTACCTGTCGGATTTTTTTCACTGTCAGTAGGTGGACAATAAGGAACGCCGCTAAAATTCAAAGCATTTTTATACCTTAGTGCACACGTTTTAAAAAGATGGTCACATCCGGGCATCACCGTCACATTGTTTCGTGGCGTATTCATGAATGGGTATTTTATCTTGATTACGTTTCCTTTATGCTGGGCAATCATCCGGACATATCCGTCAAAATAGATTTTCCCACCGGTAAAATAGTCATCTTCATACTCGGCGAGTTTTTGTGAGAACACTTCTAACCCGTCTACTTTATCGATAAATATTTGGACTGCGTAATCTTCTTTATTTAGTCTGCATTTATGATCAAAAATTACATTGTTGCAGTAATATTGATTCATTCCGTTTGGTAATTCTTTATTAAGCCAATTCTCTTGTGTGACTGTAATCTCACACTGCGAATCTTTAAAACTTACCTGCGAAACTCTCGCAAATAAAACTACATCAAACCGTGCTAAGTCAGGTTCATGCGCCCGATACACAAGCACAGTTACCGGTGTTTCTGGTGGTGGCCCTTGATATAGTTTGGCAATCGCATGATCTTTGGACACAGTGATTATAGAGCTACTAATGGAACCGGTACTCCCTGGTTTTACATTGCTTCTAGAAATCACTTCGGCGAAATATTTTTCTGTACGCGTGATGTTGTTTTCCGTCACTTGAAGTTCTATATCATTTGCTGCACTCGTGTACAAATAGTTCATATCCTGATAGGTAAATTTGTAGCATTCAACCGGAACGCCATCTTGCACGGAATTCTCGTATTTTTCAATATTGCTTTTTGCCATTATTCATCCACCTCCACGAAATTCAAGTCCATTGTAGAAATCTCTAAAGTATCATGATCTATCGTTAGCGCATCATTGCCAAAGCGGTATCTGCAGAAGAATGAAATCATGGCAACCTGTTTTTTCAGCAGCGAATGAGTAAGCGGATTTTCTAAGTAAATCTTGCCATATTTGCCTGTATCGTCAATTGAATAGCCGGCGATTTTCAGTATTTCGCAAGTACCATTTAAGTAGAAAATAACGATTGTCCTTCTGCGCTTCGATTTCGCATAATACTTCCAAAACATATTGAAGTTTACCAGAAGATAAATTTGTCCGCTTGGCATATCGCCTGCAAGTTCTAAATCATTCATCCATGTTGGTGCGTAAAACGATTTGAGCATCCCTTTACAGCGCATAAAAAAACGCTGAAAGTTGTATCCTTCAGCACGTGAGATTCCCATATATTTTATTTGCCGTGTTTCGGCCGTGTCATAAGATTTTAAATCAAACCGAAATACTCCCGTTTCATTATCCAAGCGATTTGCATTTTTGCTATAGTTTGCCGCTATATTATCCAGCCATGGCGGTTCGTCCTTAAAGACTTCAGCTCCCATATAGGTATCCGGTAAACCTCTGTCCGGGCAGGTATCTCGCATGGTTGTTTCTACATGAAATTCATCCCAGGCTGGTGGAAATGCAGGTGCATTTTGATTTTGCAACAGTTCAAGATTAATTGTCATTGTTGATAGATTGGAATGCGTGTTTGAATAGTTATCTTCCTGCTGCAGAACGCCATAAAACACCGGAACAACAACGGTACTAAAAGCCTCCCAATCTGAGGTAAGCTGTTTGGTAAGTCCGATTACACCGTTTGCTGTGATGTATTTGATATCGTATTTTACGCCACCGTCACGATCATTTGTCCAGAGCATTACAGAACCAATATTCCTATAGCCCCAAAGTGCTGCTGTTGGAATTGTTATATTTGCTTGCCCTTTGTACTGTTTTATCTCCAGCTCACATTTTGCGTGCCATAATGGGAATTGTATACGCTGTGTTTGCTGTCCGAAGGTTAGCATTCTCAGATACTGACTTTGCCATGTTTCGTTGCCAATATAGTCATAGGAAACAAATCTTCTTGGTTCGCTCCTGAGTGCCATGCGCTGTTCACTGCCATTCCATGCAGTATGAATTTGCGTTTTATATTCAAGTTTCTCAACTATTTTATCTGACATTTTACCCCACCTACCACATCGGACTTAAATCAAAGATTGTATCTTCAATTTCTATTGAGCTGCTTTGCCCAAGCCATTTAAACATTTGCCAAAGCATCCAGGGTTCATAGCAATGTTTATCCGCTTGCATGATACTCATAGACACTGTATATGCCATCAGATAATTTGCGATTTTTACATAAACGCCATTTCGGTCTACAATTACACGTTTTCCTGTACCGCCTGTATCTACAAGAGAAATGTTTTTTGTAAAATCGGCTTTTGCCGCCAGATTGATAATAAGTGCTTTTAAGAAGGTTCTCAGCTCTTCAATTGCACCCATACATTCGTAAGTATCACTTCCAGTGAGGTTTGTTTCATCAGCTAACCAATCATACAATCTTTTATAGGCAACATGAAGTACACCTTTTAAATATTGGTCAAATTCACCATACATAATTGTCATTACCGAACATTCACGATTTGTTTTCTGCCTGCTGCCAATCAGATACACATCATCGTCATAACTAGCATCAAGCAAATATTGAAATTGATGACTTTCTAAAATATATGCTTCAATGCCTAAATCACTCCAGGACGATATTTTTCTGATTGTTACGAGGGAATCATTTTCATCGGTGATCGTGAGAGTGCCTTGTCCAATATTCCACAGGTAAGTATACCCTTCTTGTAGTTTATCAACTGCAATCGGCTCTTTGTCTCCCCAAAGAACTGATAATAAATCTGTAAAATCCGGTGTTGCCTCATCACCATAGATAATAGAATTTTTATTTTTCCCTATTGAATTAAGTGGTTTCAGCTTTGTTGAAAAATAAGGTTTTGGAGGCTTACTTAGACTTTTTGTGCCAAAGGAAAAACCACCAAAACTAGGATGCATTTGTCCGGTCGGCATCATTCATCCCCCTATTCTTCTTGTTGCAATGAAAAACCGTCCATACCATAGATACCACGTCTGCGTGTATACGGAAATACTTGATGAAGATACCCGGATTTCGGATAACTGATTTCATAGGTTTGCGCTGGTGCAACATTTCTCATTGAAATAAAATAGATTCCAGGCACATATCCAACTGGACTAAAATTTCTTAATCCATCTGGATCACGAATCACATAGGCAACAAGATTCATATTGACTGTAATACAATTAAGCGTATTTACATTTACTCCTGTATCAGTACTTGATTTACTTTGTAGTTTTGTATAATCAGGTACATTTGCGTTCCATGCGGATGCTTTTACCTCACTTGTTTTTACAGGTAATCCTAATTGTTTGCCGGTATAGCAATTTGCAAATGAAGCTATACTGTTTTTCCCCGCACTTGCCCAAAGAACAGATGGCAGGCGAATTGGTGCAGCATCAATATCCATTCGAAGAAAAGTGTTTGCCTCAGTTGTCATTGAGAATATAGGCTTAGATTCTGTTTCAATTGTTGTTGCATCAAAAGATGACGAAGCAGTAAACATATTGTAACTGTTGCGACTTCCAGAAAAAATTAATCCCCCATCCCAATTGCCGACTTTTTGAAGATATCCAACTGCTAGATGTTGAAAAACTCCACTTGTTTCTATGCTAATTACTAACATCGGGGTAGGATTCATTATCGAATTCATATAAAGCGTATGACTTCCATTCGGATTTACTGGGATTCCTACACCTATTGCTTGTTGCGTTCCATATTCACGAACTACATTCGGTTGATCATACCAATAACCCGATGCTGGTTTAGAGGTGTATGCAGTTGCGCATGTAAGCCCTATTCCATGTGCATTTGTATCATTTTTTTGTGATGGAAATATCTTTTTCCCATTGGCACTTCTAAATACTGCAAATACATTTCCATCAGGACTTTTCACTGCTAATCTAAGTCCATCACTGTTAGCACTGCCATCTATCGGCAAATCAGATATATTATTTTCTAACACTACCCAGCCTTGATTTGCGGCATATTCACTGATTTTTTCCATGATTGCATTTGCATTTGTAAGTTCAGTAAACTTCTGATATGCCATTGTTATTCCTCCAATCGAATAACAAGATTCATCATTCTTGCTATTTTTTCATTTTTTAAATCTCTCGCTAAGAGTACATTTAAGTCAACATCATAGATAACACCTGCTTGGCCAAATAAGTGAAACTTTCGCTTTTCCCACACATTTGGCAGCATTAAATATTTTTTATCGTTAATCGTAATTTCACCATATCTAACTGGTGCATGACTCGGATAATACATATAAGGAATTTTTCCTAAAACACCTTTTCGTTCTTCGTCTGCTTGCATAAATTCAACCGGTTCTAATTTATAAATATAGTTATCTTGGTTTTTATCATATACATGAGAAAAATCCGTAAGATCAGCGTCAGTAGGTCTAATATAAAAATTTATTTTACTTGGTCTTATTGGCTCAGTTCGCAAAAAATAATGTTTGGTAATACGACTTCCATTACAGCTATGCTCGCTTACTGCATTTAAAGGTTGTACATAATTAGCAAACCCTTGCCATCTACCATCTGGAAGCATAAGCATGGCTTGTGTAGGGCAAAGAGGATGATCTATGCCTGCTGTTGCAAATACAGGTATTCCATGACCTAGATGCCAGTTATCAGGATGATAATCTACTTTTAAACCGATAACAGCACTAGGAGTAATTTGATTTGAAGTATATTTTACGTCTTTTCCAAATGGCACAAGTCCACTTGTGCCACCAATTACAGCAGTAGGAAAAGCGTATTCTTCATGATCATAAGGATTCATCAATCCAATAAATGCACTGTCCCATTTTTCTGCATTGTTCATCACAATAATAAGGCAGTGCCTATCTTTAAGCAGCCAATATTTAAAATTTCCAATAGTCGGTCCATTGCTATCTAAGGACAATGAAGGATATCCGACTCCTGGATAAACCGGAGGATTAAAATCTTGCATATAAGGATTCGCGTTACCTATTTTCGTTGTGTATTGCAAATTCATTAAAGGTAAATCTGTAAAATCCATCCCTCCGGCCTGCTCATGCCAGTCTAGCAATTCACTATATTGTTTAAATGCGCCTAAATGTAGAACTTGTGCCGAACGTTCAAATATATCGGGGGTTTCTGTAAACGTATGAATAGCATTTTCAGTTCTTATTTCATTTCCACTTACAAAAAAATCTTGCCCATTTTGTTTTAAGCCTTTATCGCTCCAAACAAAATATGTAGCAAGATTTTCTTTCTGCATCAACCAATTTTTATAAGTATCGCCTTTAACAATTGTATTCGGCATAAGTCCAATATAGCTAATTTCACCGTCTTTAAATCCATGCGCTTTTAATATAGTACCTCTTGGCCATGGTTCGTTACGCATAACCTTCCAAACATCTTTTCCATGAATCGTTTCATCCGTAACCCATACAACGATTTTGCGAATCAAGTCGTTAAAATCTGTTGCTATGCCTTTTGTATAATTGAGCATATTATCACACCCATTTCATTGCATGGTAGGCATCATCATTACGATTATAGACATTGTTAAAGACCTTATAGGTCACGTCTTTATAAATTACATTATCTTTAGCTGCTAAATCCACACGGTTTCCTAGCCAATATACACCATCAAGCTCTCCAATTATACCTACAGGATTTGTTTCGTAAACTAAAACGGGATAAAACATATTATCTTCAATAGGATTTTCTAATCCGGTCTTTTTATAAATAGTGAAGGTATCTATTGGTGTTGTATCAATTGGCCAAGTAAATAAATTATTGCCTCCATATCTCCAGGTACCATCAGGTCTACGGATACAAAGTGATGAAAATCCTCCAGAAGCTACTGGATTTATAAATAAGCTATGCGAATCACTATGATTCGTCCAGCTCATTCCTTCAAATGCACTACCTCCTATAACAAGTGGGTATGGATATTGACGTTCTATTGCGATGGGATTCATAAAGCCAAGATAAGCACCTTCATATTGATTACTCATTTCAACCCGAAACGTAAATCTTTGTGTGTTGGCTGTTAACCAGTAGGTCATTAAAACATCTTTGGCTAGAGGAACGCAAGGCAATTTAGATGTTTCTGGAATTGCTCCTGGTTGTTCGTACCAAGCTAAATTAGGATCATAACCAGCGAATCCATTAAGTAATATGTTTTCTTGATCATCACTAAATTTTTGCCACTTCATTCCGACGTATATCTTATCTTGGGCATCACCTTTCCCCTCTAGAATAACTTCGGTAGTGTTTTCATCCAATGTAGATGGGCTTAGTAGTTTCCAAGCATTTCCCGATGTAAAATTATTTTCATCGATAAGAAATGCAGTAATGTCTTGCATAAGCTGTTTTACCGTTGTTGCTGTAGCATTTAAAACCGCCATTACATCGACCTCCTTTAAATTTATGTATAAAAAAAGACAGCCTTTTAAGCTGCCTTGATTGGCTCTATTTACTGTCCAATTACGTCACTAAGTATGTCAACTACATTATCTAGAATATCATCAGGTACTTTTTCGAAAAACTTCCATGAACGTGCAGTAAAATCCAATGATTTTAATTGCTCACACATAATTTCTCCTTGTGTTGTTGTTCGCGAATCCAGTTTTACATGCAAAGGGAAATTTCTAATCGTTGAAGTAATCGGACAAACCATTACCAACCCTATTTTCTCATTAAAAAAATCACAAGAAACCACTAAAGCTGGACGCGCTTTTTTTATTTCTTTGCCACTTTGCGGATCAAAATCAATGCGTATAATATCGCCAACTTGCGGATATGATTTCATTCTAGAACCTCTTTTCCTACAGCAAATCCAGAATCGAGTTCTTCACATTTATACGTTCCTTGATAATCAGCAAAACGTTGGGCAAGACGTGCACTTTTGCTTGTATCCATCTTTTTTATTGTAATTTCTTGACCATTAAAAAATATTTCTATTTTATCATTTGTACCCAATTTGGCTTTTTCTAAAATTTCTTTTGGAATACGAATTGCATGGCTATTTCCCCATTTAGCTATACTTACAATCATTTCTCTCACATCCTTGCTTTTTATCTCTAGTATATACAATGTAGATACTTTATACAAGTACGATATGGACGTGAAATATAATTTTTATGACAATATATTTAAAAAATTAAATAATTAATTAAATTTTGATTTTAGATATTCACATTGATTAGCAATTAACTCTTCAAAAATAGGTTCTATTCTCTCCATTGTATCGACCTCCTTTAATTTTATGTATAAAAAAGACAGCCTTTTAAGCTGTCTCAACTATCTAAAAAAAGTGTTACTAATTTTCTTCTTTTAATTTTTCTTCAATAAGATTCTCTATGACACTCTTTTTTATAATATTTATTTCTAATTGTTTTTGCCTAAACATACATGATATAAGAAAACCTAATAAAAAGAATAATGAAAATATTGTTATAGATATTGTTATCGTTATGATTTCTTTATCTACTTTAGTTGAATTTTGAACAATACTTATAAATGCAATTGCTAGTGCAATTATCCCTCCCAATAAAGCTAAAATATTTGGTATAGCAAAGCGTATTGTCTCTGAAAATGCATTAGTATACGCAAGTGAAATTTTTAATTGGCTTAAAGTTTTATTTTTGTATTTATCATAAAAATAATTATATACACTTTCATCTTTATTAATATTAAACATGTACTCTAAAAACAAAAGATGTAGTTTGTTATAAATATAACGAAAAGGTAACCAAATCAGAAAGAAAATGCTAATAATTTTATCTTTTCTTTTATCGAATTCATCTTGATAATAATAAGTTCTGTATTTCCTACATAGTAACAAATAAAATGCAACAAATAACATCCATAACATAAATAAAATCCTCCATAATATTACAATAGTTTATATTTAGGATAGCAATATAGTTATTTTCTGTCAATGTTCTGCTTTATTTATTATTTAATTCAGTTATAATAATATTAAAATAATAGGATGTGATAACTTGCCAAAATATTTACTGATGTTAATTATAACTGTAGCTTTTACAATCTCACTTTCAACTGTTGACGCTTCAACCTATCCTAATGAGCCAGATAATCCAGAAGGTGTGAAATGGGGCTCTACTATCAAAGAAGTAGAACAAAAAGATGTAAAATTAGTAAACGATATTTATTTAACTAGATATTTCCCTAACTGTAAAGTATTTAATAATATTAGTGATAACATCACTTTTGAAGGTCAAAAGGTAAGACAAATCGTATATTATTTTAAGGATAACGCTCTTATTTCTGTCGAATTTCAATTTAGTGACCACAAAATGAAACAATTTTCAAAATTGCATCAAATTTTAAACTTAAAATTTGGTGAACCAAGTAAACCTAAAAATACGAGATATGTTTACACTACCTGTGAATGGGAAGGTAATACGACATCAATTAGCTTAAGTTCTTTACAAGTCGGTGATATTAAATATTTTACAGTACTAAAATTCACTAATACAGCGCCATATAAAAAAGCGATGGAAGAAGCTGAGGATCTTAGAAAGCAAACACAAAGACAATTAAATTAGTATTTTTGAATCCATATCACTAAAAAAGCACCTGCGTTTGCAAGTTCTTTTATATTTATTTCTTGAAATAAGGCAATAAATCAAAATCAGCGTCAACATAAAGAGCATTAATATAATGACTATTGCTGACTTCAATAATTCCTTTACTATGCCTGTACTCTTGAAATAAGCTTCCATCAACATCAATTAATATTTTAGATTTTCTCAAATGTGGAATGTGTTTTTCAATGGCAGCGCATTGTTTTTTAAACAACTCTTCATCAGATTGATTGCAAATATTATAATGAAAATTTCTTTCAGACATCTATCTCTCCTCAGTCCTAAAAGCACCTATCATTTGATACGTTGATTTCAATTCTTTCTGTTTATTTTCTAATGCTTCTATGTAGTGTCTAATTTTTTCTAAAGCTTTAGGATTTTCAGTCTTCGAATTAGATAAAATAATGGTTTTAATTTCATCAATCTTAGTTATTAAATCAGTGCAATAGGTTTGCTTCTCGGTTAAATTAGATTGCACTCCTTTACCATCTGCCAAAATAAAAGAACAATTAAAGCTATGAAATGGAAAAATAGCAAACTGCATTCCAGCTTTAATTGTCATTCTTCCAAAAAATTTTTGGACACATTTATCATCGCACATTATTATATATTCATGTATTTTTTTATCAATTTCTATAAAAGGAGTTCCTTTTTCATTATTACTATTAGCAAAAATACTAACTTCACTTTCTTTCAAGTATGTATCTTGATAACCAGTTCCAATTATATCTTTGCCTTTATGGTAAATAACCCCTTTGTCTATATAACCTCTACAAAGACATCCCTTTCGCAACAACTTCGAAGCAATTATATAACTTTTCTCAATTAAATTAATTATCCCTGCTGAGGATATTTCAGATGACATAATTACACAATCTGAAATTTGAGTAATTTCAAAGTCTAAACTACTACTATTTCTATTTGCTTGAGGACATAAATTGAATTGTTTCTTCGAATCGAAACTATCCAGTATATCAAAAAGTTCTTTTATTTCTTCTATACTTCTCCCCGTTCCTTCAACCGATTTTTTAACTATTTCTTTAAAACCAAGTATGTCAATAAAAGCAATAAATTTTTCTTTATATGATTCATTTTTTAGCATCTAAACAGCTCCCTTTATATTTGTTTTATAGTTTCACCATAATAAACATAAATCCTCCATTAATTTTTTAAATATAAAAGCCACCCGAAGGTGGCTTAATTTATTTCATATTCAACTTTATTTGTAACAAATCTCGTCTGATTTCTTCTGCTCGACTGATAGATGCAGTATGTAGCTCTTGATTCAAATTTAAAATTGTTAGCTTCAATCCTTTTAAAATCACTTCAGCAAACTTTCCACCATACCTTGATGGATTATCTTCAATTAAATTTATCATATCACTAACAATATCTTTATCTACATCTGTGAAGGATTTGGCTATTGCTGTTACTGCTGTCATAACCCAATCACCTCAACCCCAAGGATCTTAGCAAACGCAGGTATAGCATTTTCATAATATCGCCATGTTTCTACCTGCTTACTGCTGTAGGGTGATTTGTCATAGAACAGCTTACCATATTCAGTGGTCTTGAGATTATGCTCATTGGCTATTTTGCCGATCATGTTTTTAGTGATATTGAATTGCTTTGCAATGTCAGTTGCTGAATAGGTTTTTCGTTCGGCGATTGGTAATTCTAATACTTGCTTATCGGCTAAAGTATTCGCCGCATATGTACTAGCAATTTGCTTATATTCTGGAATATTGACTGCTTCTGCAATTTTTAGCCATGTTTGCGCCGCTCTGGTTTTTGCATTGAGTAGCATTGCTTTCGCTCTTGTAAGTTGGGTATTCTCCTTTGATGCTGATTCTTGTTTTATCGAGTATGTGCCTGTTTTGCGGATAGTAGGTAATACTTCATCGAATATCCATGATTCAAATTTTTCTGCTGATGGCAATTCTGAATGAGTGACAAGGCGATATAAGTCACCTTCTGGAATTACGTTCATTAGCTGTTTACCACCATTTGTAGGGATGTCGCGTTTCACGACCCCCTTACAATGCTTCAAAATGGCATCTCTTGTATTCTTATACCCTAACGCTCTAGCAACATCACTTGCAACAAAATATATTTTTGCTTCAATTTCAATCGTTCTAATTTCTCCAAATTGTTTATTGCTAAAAATTTGTAATTCATTCATATTATATCTTCCTTTCGTTTTGCCGCAAAGAATGATATAATTATATTTATCAATCGTTCGCGGTTGGTGTAAAGCACTCGTTTATCCTTTGGTCGGGAGAGGACGGGTGCTTTTATTTTGTTTTCAATCGCATAACTGCTTCTCTTATTCCTTGAACGCGTGTTATTTCTTTGTTTTCACAATACTTATCTAATATTCCTAGAGTATCATCGTCAAATCTTACTTTTATTTCATGACGTTTAGGGCTAGCAGTTGGGCGACCTACTTTCTTTTTTTCGGGCATTTAATCACCTCTTTTGGAACCCATAATTATCTTATCATTTTGGAACCCAAAATACAAGAGGTGTTTTAAAAAATAAATTCTGCCGACCAAACAGAATTTTTTCATATATTTACGATATTTTATATTCTTTGTAATCAACTATTCCATCGAAAAGTACAAAGCCTAAAATTGCATCTTTATGAAAATACATTTCATTAATGGTTGTAGCATTTAATGATGGAAATCCAATAGTTACATCTTTTAATGCTATGACATCCCCTATATAAAGCGATTCACTTTTCTCTCCTATTTCAGTTAAACTATCATTAACTTCATGAAATATATTTGTCATTTCTAAATTTAAAGTTCCTTTTACCATACCGCCAGCTGTATATAATATAATTTCTGGTGTTTTTCCAGTTTGCCTTTCATGAGCTTTTTTTAGAATTCCAATCATTTTTATAAACGTATTTTTACTATCCATTTTTATTATTCTCCTTAAATTTGGGCATAAGAAAACGACACCCTAACGAGTGTCGTATCTTATACTTATTTATTTTTCTGTGGCTATTACTTGTTTCCATTCGGCTAGAACTTCGTCTGGAATATTTGCAGTATCATTTGTTCCATCACTATAAGTCAATCGAACTGCAATATTCTTCGCATTTTTTAATTCATTTAAAAGCTCATTTTTAACATCTATTGTTGCAATTATCTCTCCAAAAGCATGTCCAAAACTATAGCTATTCAATTGAGTATTTTGCTTTAATACTTTTAAGTCATAAATATCATCATTTATTTTTATTTGAAATTTATCTATTATATATCCAAACTGAATTTCATACAAACATTCTTTTCTAATGTAAAAACTATATTCTACATTCAACTCATTTTTTTTCTTATAAAAATTAAATTGTTCTATGTCACCAATACTATGATTTAAACTATTAATCCTGAAACTATTGTCAAAAGTATCAATTTGCCCTTTTCGAATTTCAGCACTACAAACGCTAAAGCTAATCACCATAAAACAAAGCACCATCAAAATAATCCGTTTCACAATACCGCCCCCAATATTATTATTAACCATATTATAGCATTAGGGGTTATATTACGTAAATATTACCACATCTTTTTCATAATCATGCTGTTACGTTTTGAATTTTGAACCATTTCTTTTTCAACATGACTCTTAATGTCAGCTTTTATTATATCTCGAAAAACATTAGCAACTTGTCCACCATCAATTCTAACGTTAGCAGTATTATTAAACGTTGGACTTATATTCGTTCCTAATTCTTGACTAAATGAGGTTAATCCCTGCATAGCTGCATTTGCAGCAACCTTACCAATTGCACCGCCACGAGCAAACTTAGGAATTGGTATATGCATGTTATAAATATCACCTGTTTTTAACCGCTCGAAAAAATTATGTCCCCATTTTTTCACTGTAGCCGCATCTACAATACGTTCACCATTACTAACCCACGCAAGAATACTATCACTAGTTCCTGTACCTGGTCCAGTAATTTTCCCATCTTGTGATATCGCTCCACCTTCTGCAAATTTAGGAACGCTACTATAATCAATGCCGTATTGGGATTGATAGAAGTTTCCTGTTCCTCCAGAAGTTGACGGAGTATTACTACTGCCTAGTATTGGGAAATACGAAGGGATTGCATTTGCAGCAGAGCTTATTGTCTGCAATATATTTTGAAATGCTACTTGTGCTTGTTGAGCAAACTGCATCATCTGCCCATCAAAGGAAGTAAGGAATCCTGTGGTTTCATTAGTGATGTTCCCAAACATTCCTGATAAGTTTGCTGCTTGACTGGTTAGGTCAGTTTCTTCTTCTTTTTTCTTGTACCTGTCGCCAAATCCTAAACCTGTCATAATGTTCTTAGTCAAATCTTCGGAAAAAACCTTTTGCATTGATTGAAGAATTGTAATTGCAAGCTCTTTAAATGCTTCGCCTAAGTTCTCGCACTCAAAAATACCACGCTCTAAGAAGTTGAGTAGACCATCTTCAAAGGCTTGTGTACTTGCCTCATGGATTTTGTCAAGAAGTGAAGGGATTTCTGCCAGTTTATCTTTTAGTGATGCTTCTCGTTCTAATTGTTTTATATTATAATCGTGCTTATTATCGCCATTTCTATTATCTTCTTTCCTATATTGATTAGCTTTCTTTCTAAGTTCATTAGCTTCATTAGCATACTTTCTTCTCTCAGCATTATCAAGGGCATCCTGTTTTTGCATCTTCGTCATCTTGCGATTCGCATTAATTTCTGCAATTTCAGCATCGATTTCATCATTAATACGTTTTAAGTTTTCTTCAATACCGTTTGTCAGATTTTCAAACGTTTCCTTAATCTGCTTCTTAATACTGCTGATTTGACTCTTATCCCCAAGCTTCATCGCTTCATCAAGCTGTTTTTGTAGCTCTTCTAAATAGCCATCAAATACCTCATGATACTTGTTAATATAGGCTTGCGTTACATTACCTGCATCAAGAGAACCCTTTACCATTTTATTGAATAACTGCTCCTGATACTCTGCAAGTTCTTCATTTGCATATTCTAAATCTTTCTGTGTTTGGGCGAAATCGATATTATTAAACTCAATTCCTTTAAGCTCTTTTACCTTATCGGCAAGTTCCGTTAACCCTGCTTTGCTAAATTTACTGATAAGCTCATTATACTTTTTATTTAATTGCTCTTTTTGTGAAGAAGCTATATCACCTTTAGCTTCATTTAATTTTTGGATGATTTCATCTGCATCTTGATATAGTTGCAAAATCCCATCGTAAATTTCTTTACCAACTTTACTATGAGCATTGCCAATATGTTTTTTCGCCTTAGCTTCGAGACTAATATTAAAATCAGTAGCATCAAAATCGAGATGTCCAGGTGCATCAGGTCCCTCATCACCTTCATAGGCGTTAAGCACCTTAATTCCAAGACTTCTCGCGTAACTGACAATTGCATCACGAATCCCATTTACATTATCCTCAAGAAGCGTGTTTGCTGCATCATCAACAACATCAAATTTGAGACCGGAAACATGTCCACCCCAATTTCTAAGTCCAGATGATACGGTTAGTTGTTGTCCTGTAAGTTTATAAAAGTAATCGCCTAGCATGGAAATTGCGTTTTTAGCTGGATCTTTCAACCCATCAATATCAGGGTTATCTGCTTCACTACGTTTCCATGTAGTACCTTCTTCCGAAAATTTACCGAGGATTCGATTAACGTCAGCTACATTTTCGCCAAAATCACTTAACTTTTGTGCAGCTACCTTAATTTCATTTTCTGCTTTATCAAGGTCAATTGTTTTATCTTCTTTTTCTTTATATAAAGCATTGTTAATTAAATCTTTTTTCCCCTGAGCAACATCTACGTCAATTTTGGCTTGATCATATTGTAGTTGCGCTTTTTGCTTAGTATACTCAATAATACCTAAATTTTCTTTTTCATATTCAAGGTTTTCAAGCTTCTTCGTAATAACAGCTTTCTCTAATTCAGCATTAGCCTGCATTTGTTGAGTAGCAAGTTTTAATGCATTTTGAGATTTCTTAATTTCCGCTTCAGCCGCTTCTTGGGCTTTAACTTCAATATCTCCGAGATTAACCTTCCCAAGTGAAGATTTCTGAGGATTCATTGCAAGATATTGCATAGCTTCAGGTTCTTCTTCGTCATATCTAGCTTTATCTTGAGGAAATGCTTTTCTTCTTGCTTCATAAATATATGAAATCAACTGTTCGTCAGTTAACCATGAGGCGTTTGGTACCCCTGCAATATTTGCAGCGTTAGCCATAATTTCCTGCGCTCCACCTAGTCCATGCTGAACGGATGTAGAAATTAGAACCTCTTTTAATGCTTTAGATCTTGCATCCGCATCAAGTCCCATATTCTCTTTTAAAAGGTCTCTAAATGGGTCATAATAATTTTCTTTCATAAATGCACGTTGTGCATTTTCAAAACTGTCGCCAAATTTCTCAAATGCCTGATGCCATAAACTTTCAAACTCTTCTGTACCGACCTGTACTTCATGTGCCGGAATTCCTGCATTGACATTTTCGCCATATTTAAGAAAGTTCCCAGCTTCCCAACCATTAGCAATTAACCAATCAACAAATTTATCTGCCGTACCTTGTTTAGAAGAAAACTGCCACTTTCCATAGCTTATCCCTCCCCAAGGATCATTCTCTCCACTACTTACACTGTCAGCATTTCCTTCATGTCCGGCAGATAGCCATCCCAAGTTCTTATCAGTTTGCTCTGATAGCTTCTTTTTCTTTTGATCTATCTTATCAAAATGCTCAACAATTTTCTCTACTGCTACTCCAGCAGCAACAGCAATCGCACCCCAAAGCGTAGCCGATGCAAGCCCTCTAATTGCTGTTTTTACTGCAAATAATGCTGTCTCCAATCTTCCTACCGCAACAGTAGCTGTTGTAGCGCCCCCTGTAGTTGTAGCCATCGCTGTCGCTGCGGCAGTTTTCAACTCTACAAGTCTCGTTCGTGCTAACTCAAAAAGAGTTATCATTCTTTGAATTACTATCCAAGTTCCAAGTGCGGTAGTAACTCCGTAAACATTATCGACAATAAACTTTAGAATGTTTCCTACAATTTGAAGTGGTGATCCTAAGTAAGGAATTACCGTATTTCCGACAGTAATAATCTTTTCAGTTAGCAAAATAGCATTATCAACAAGAGATTCTAATGTATTTAATAGTTCAGGATTAAACTCAATTAACTTGGTTTCCTTATTTACAACAAACAATTTATCGGTCAATTCATTTAATTTATCTTTTGCTTTATCAAAACTCTTCTCAAAAACACTCCCAGATGCCTGCGAATAACTAGTTTTAAACTTTTCAAGTGCCCCAGTCATAGTGTTTGGCCACTCTACAGCAATCGCTTTAAAACCAGACATCTTTTCCATTAAATAATTAAATAAACCGCCGGCTGTTTGTTTGGCTTCTTCTACACCTTGACGAGTAATGCCCAACGATCTAGAAACTTGTGCATTCATATCAATATCGCCTGAAATCATTGCACGAAGTTCCTGTGTAACCTGCATCTCATTTGCCATAGAGCCAAGCATGGTTTTAACGGCCTTAGTTGCTGTTGGAACAAAATTAACAAGTTCTTCCAAAGTCATTTTAGCGCTTAACCCTGGTCCAATAACAGATTGAAATGCACTCATCATTTCATCAGCAGGCAGACCAATTTTAGCAGCACTAATTTGAATTCTATTCAATAATTCATTTGATAGCTCAAGTGCTTCATTTAATTCTAACTGTCTACCATTTATTTTTGTCATAGACATTAGAATACCGCCTATACCAAGCTTACCGGTTTCCATCGTTTGATTAAACTTAAATCCTGTTCCAATAAATGATTCTGCTACTTCTTTTAGTTTTGTTAATCCTGCATAAACACTTCCTATAAGCGCACTAGCTTTAACAAGACCGCTAACCAACCCAGTGGGTTCTGGTATTTTGGGTGCATTTTGTTCCGTCTTTGTTTTTGTATCCTTGACTAAGTCAATGATTTCTTTCATTTTGTTAACAAATTCTTGATTCTCAGCAGAAATATGTACCCTTATTTCATTTTGTTTAGCCAATAACTATGTCACCTCACTTTCTAAGCTGATTAATCATTGGCAACACTTCTTTTGAACCACCAAAACTTCCACCTACACCAGCAATGACACCTTCTATGAAATCAGCTTGTTTTCTCATTTCATGTTTGAGTATTTTTTCGTAAAACAGCCTTATTTCTGAAAAACTATATTCATTTAGAATCTGATCTTTTGTGTGTCCATTGGAAATCATTTTTTGTATGACATCGTATGGAGTTACAACAGAGCTTTCTACTTTCCGCTCGGTAGTTTCATGACTGCCAAGCGCTTCTTGAAAAAACTTTTATTTACCTCATAAATCGCCGCACCTAAATCAAATATTTCATCAATCATCAATTCATCTACATAATCTTTTGGCTTCTTTATTGCCAATTGAATTAGATACGACATAGATTCTGTTACTTTATCTACATCAACAGAGTCAAGTAAATCAATAATTGTTTGGATTTGACCAATCTTATTTTCAGATTTCGAAAAGTTTTTTAAAGCTAAATCTATCTTCTCAACATTAGATACAACTACCTCAAGCAAGACTCCAATAGGTTGTACAATCTTCATGCTTTGAGCCCAAGAATATGGCTTAATAAGAATCTTTTCGCCATTTACGACAACCTCTTTTTCTGCTAATAAAACATCTATTTCTTTTTGACTATTATCACTCATAAAAAATCCTCCAAATAAAATAGCCGCCCCAAAGGACGGCTTTATAAATTATAACCCATGTTTCATTATTTCGTATGCTAAATAAAAGCATATTACTGCACCAATAGCCGAAAAAACCATACCCAAAAACCATCCTTGAAATACATAGAAATGGATAAAATTATAAAATAATAAATTGATTTTCTTATTATTCATTAGTTTTTATCCTCCTATCAAAATCAAAATACATTACGCAACATCAGTCATTTTAAAGAATGGTTCATCCGGATGATTTACCCTATCTGCAAGAACTGTCATCTCAATAGTAAATGAACCCCATTCCTCCGTAATCAAACCAACATCACCGTTTGGCGTAAGGTTAACATGCCAAATTTCTAATACATATGGACGACCATGCTTCGGATCGCCAATAAACATTAAGTCGCCTTCAATTTTCTTCACAGTGCCGCCCATAACCTTCGGATACTTAGCAGTAGGCACCGTGTATCCAACAAATACTTTTGAACCATCTGGAATATTTGATGTTTTAGGAATTGAAATAATACCACCGCGAAGCATACTTTTATCTAGGATATAATCTACTCCTGCAATATAAGAGCCGCTTGCAGCTTTCACTTTAATTTCATAAACTTCACCTACAACTAAATCTTGTCCAGAACTTGCTGCAGTAAATTTAACTGTTACACCTTCAGCAATTGATTGCGCTGAATCTGTGACAACAACAGCTTCGCTAGGTGTTCCTGCAATGCCTTTACGCCAAGTAAACTCTGCATCCGTAATAGTTCCTTCTACTGTATTTGCCTTCGTAATTTCAATATAATATGCACCATTATCACTGCCAGTATAATTACCACCAGAAGTAACGGTAGCCTTACCAGCTTCACCTGACTGAACATATGATGTTGCATTACCAACTTCTGCAGGTGTTGTTGTCACTGGTGAAATCGTAACATCCGTAATATTTTTATAAGGCACAGAGATAAGCGCACCTAATTTAACCGTATGGATTTCTTTTGTAACAGCTTTAGTCTCTTGAACTTCAATACCTTGTTCCCCGTATAAACCTAATGCCAGATTAAAAGGATTATATTCATCAAGCGTAATCGAAGGTGTATACCCCATTGATTTAATCGCTTCCGCATATACCTCTTTTGCTGAATCCATTGAAGAATACTTTGTAACCTTTTCAATATTTGGTGCCAATTTAAATTCAGGACAGTTTCCTAGATGCATAAATACTGTTTTTTCTCCATTTTCCCAACGCCTAAATAAAACCTTTCCTGCACCAATCAACAAATCATTTGGGTCTGGTGCAAAGAGTTGCAAATCAAAATTAAAGCTAGAAAGATTATTATCAATCGCTCTTTCTAGTGTTTGTTTTTTACTCATATTGTTTTCCCCCTCCAATTTATTTCAATAGAAAAGCGGCAAGCACAGTTAGGACGAAACATATCTGCATCAGATACAATTTCCTTAACTTTCAGCATCACCGCTACTTTTAAATCTTCACTTATTTTACTCGGCCACTCTTCTAAAACAGACAATATATGATTTTGATAAAAATACAAAAGCATATAAGGCTTTTCTGGATTATCATCACTATTTTCTATAAACATATCAATCCATAGATTCGTGATCGCTTCAGACCGACCATGTAGATTAATGTCACCTTCCAAGTCCCACTTTACCTCTATACATGGGTAATCTTTATCATTTGATTTTGAACCTGCATAAATATAAAACTTATCAAATGGAGATTTACCATCGTCGGTCTGAAACTGTTTTAAAGACTGGGATAAATGCTTTGCTAATGGCCACCACTGAATACAATCTGCCATAATTTACCCCCTATATAACGGCATAGTAAAAGGAAATTCCCACGCGGTAGAAGATTTATTAGCTAAAAAATCATTCGCGGTAATTTCCTTTGTTAACTTATCCACCTCTGCAGCATAAACACGTCTTTTTAACTCATAAGCATCTGCACCCTCACTACTTCCAGAAGCATTCATTTTTGATTTTTTCTTTGCCGCTTCCATAAACATATAACACTCTGCAAGCTCTTGAATTTTCATTGGAACTGGATTCGTAATTTCCTCAACTTTAACACCCAAACTTATTGCTAAATTTTCAATGTATCTTGTCGATTTTTCAATATGGCTAATTCCTACAACGGTTTTTAAAAGAGATTCTCCTTCGATTACAGTCAAATCGAAATAAACTTTACCTTTGTAATTTCCAAGACCATTATTTTCCTCAATCATAATCCAGCCTCCTTAATTGCTTTTTGAGTATACCTGCCAAAAATATTATTGATTTCATCTTGATTTCTCCATGCAGACTTGTAAAGAAATCTATCTGCTTTTGTACCAGGATGATGCACCCCAAAAGCATAAGTAAATCCACCCTCATGGAATCGCCAAAAACGTCCTCCTCCAAAGAGTGCAGTATTAGGAGATGTTGCAAACCGTAACATCTTGTGTTTATTAGGGAAAATATCATGAGGTTTTGTCCCCTCATGAACAAATTTCCCATAAGGCGCTATTTTCTCACTTAAGTAAACAACTCCATCATTGTATTTGTTTACTCGATAAGAAACGCTTCTTGCAAGTTCACCTGTGTTTGGTTTAAATCGATGTACCTCTCTTGCGCCTTGCTGAACCAATTTACATGACTCCAACATAGCCTTTCTGTAGTCTCGATTTGTATTTGCGGGTGCACGCTCAAATGCTCTTAAAGTAGCTTCCGCGTCAAACTTCACCTTGATCTTCATGATTATTTACCATCTGGATTTTCTGGTGGAGTGATATCTCCATCAGGGTCTGGTTTTTTTGCCGGATCATTTGGTGGATCATTTTCAACTTTAGGCTTTTTTTTCAAAAAGCCTAATTTTTTATACGATTCAAAATCAGATTCATTCACGATGATTTCTTCTCCGGATTTATCATAAAGTGTAATTGTCTTTATTTTCATCACATTCCCCTCCCATTAACCTAATAATCGGCAAGCAAGCTCTGGAATCATTGTTTTAAAACCGCAAAGCATATCAATAGAACAAATATCTTTCTTGTGATTGATATCATAGCCAAAAGTAACACGTAATCCCATACCTTTGTAATTGATATAACT
The DNA here is from genome assembly GCF_965318445.1 of Anaerosinus sp. Taxonomy (NCBI): domain Bacteria; kingdom Bacillati; phylum Bacillota; class Negativicutes; order Selenomonadales; family Sporomusaceae; genus Anaerosinus; species Anaerosinus sp. The sequence continues at coordinate 27,936 of NZ_CBDNNH010000004.1, forward strand.
AGATAAAGTATTGCCCATTGGCAAAGATAATTGACGAGATACTAAGGCAAAAGCATTGCGATGGAAAGCAATATTTGCAGCATGATCAGCGATTAATGTTACTGCAGTATTTGCACTAACATCCGCTTTCATTTCAGGATAGAATTTCACTTGCAAAACATTGCTTGCTGCAGTTGCATCTTCTGTAACTACATAAGTAGTAGAATCACCAGCTACCGTGAATAAAGAACCTTTTTTAAGGGTGCCAGTAAGAGAAGTATCCGTTAATGCAGCTAAAGTAGCGCCTTTACTAACAGGACCAGACAATTTAATTGCAGCACCTTCAATAGTACCATTTGAATGATATTTAATATTTTGATCCATTAAGCAATTAAATCCGAATTTTCTTCCTAAAATAGCTTCTTGCATAGCCAGGCTTGTACCACTTGCATCCACACGATTAAACGAATCAAGTTCAAGTAATTTTGCATCGGCGCTAGTATCTAAAACTAAATTACGCCCTGCCATCGGAACCTTGTTGTCGTTCATCACCTTTCTTACCCCTGTCAATGCCCCAATGCTATTAGGAGCAGTTCCGGCCGTACCCGTGCAATATGGAACATCCACATATAAACCTGCAATTCGTTCATCTAAGCCTTGTGCAAAGGCACTTAAAGCAGGTGTAAGAAATTGTTCCGAAAAATCAACAATGTTTAAACTCAAGTCTTTGGATGTAATTGCAAAGGATACATCTAGATGCTTATCCATTACAACTGGAGTGCCTTTTTCTTTTGCATCTTGGATTACAATAGTTTCGCCAAATTCATTCACTGTAAAAGTTGCAGGTTTTCTTACTGTGATGGTATCACCTACATTGGCAAATTCTTTTGAATAATCTTTGTAAACCAAATCGCTTAGTACCATATTGTTTTGCAAAACCATAAGAGATTCTTGAGCAATAATGCTCGGTGTTAATAAAGTGTTTCCCATGAAAAATCATCCTCTCAATTATTAATTAATAGTTTTTATTGTTTTTCGCGCCATTTGCGATACTCTTCTGGAGATAGTTTATTAAAATCTACGGCTTTTCCACCTAAACCATCTCCAAAACCACCTGCACCTGGCACTTGTTTATTCGCCAAATAGTCCGGATATTTATCCAGGAAGGATTTGACCCCCTCATCCACAGTTACCTCAGAGCCATCTTCGCCAATAAAAATGGCATTATCATCGTCTAAAATTTTTACATTTTGAGTAAGCAGTCTTGCGGTAATGGCCGGATTTAAGGCTTTATTTGCTTCTAACGAATTTCTAAGAGCAATATCGCGAATCATTTGATGGCGCTTTCCTCTTTCATCGTTATATAGCTTCTCTTTTGCAACATTATCGTCTGTAAGAGTTTTTAATTTACGCTGCAGCTCATTCATTTGGCTCTTTAATACAGCAGAATCAGGATTGCCTCCTTTTTTCTTTTTTAATTCTTCTAGTGCTACATCAAGATCATCTACATCCACCGGAAGTCCTACAAAATCTGAAACTTTATTGTATCTTTCAGTTAATGATGTGTTTTTTGTTTCAAACTCTTTGATTTTTTCGCTAAGTTCTTTTAGTGATTTAGAACTTTTGTTTGCATCTTTCAAAATGGCATTAAAACCAGTTACATACTCTTCGCCACCTTCAAGTGCTTTTAGCGCTTCTAAAATCTCTTCTTTTGTTTTAGGCATGTTAATCTCTCCTTATATAAATTTGAACATAAAAATAACGACTAGCTATATTGCTTAGTCGTTTAATTAATCCTCAATCTTTATAAATCCTAATTTTTCTAAACTATTTATGCTTTTATCATTTGAATATGCTTCAAGCTGTTCATAATCAGTAGTACAGCTATCATCATCATTAATTGAGACTGGCGCAATTACAAATACATTTTCATCAGCACATACAACTTCATACGGTGTTAATGTATTATCCCCATTTTCACGAGCGAGACAATCCTCTTTTGATACAAGCATATTATCATTCTCGTTTACTTTTACATAAGTCTTTTCAAAAATATCCGGCTTGCAAGGGTAAATCTCTCCTTGTACACCTTGAATGATGTAATCACCTACACTTGCATGATGATTTCCTTCAAGTGTTTTAATATATAATTCGGTAGGTGGACTATCACTGTCTTGCGAATCAAAATAAATAACACCTTCTTTGTGTGCCTTAACTGCCCATTCTGGAACATAATACTTACCGTTGCTATCCATTAAATCTCCATCATACTGGAACGCTTCAATTACTACTGGTTTTTTACGATATTTAGCCATTTGTTTATTACTCCCTTCAATTTATTTTCCTCTACTACCTTTAGGTTTACTACCTCCACGGGTGCATTTCGTATTCATTTTAACTCCCTCCCTTCATAAAAAAACACCCACTATTTAGTGAGCGTATTAATCGCATTTATTAAATTGTTTGCTTTAAAATTTCCACTAATGTTTTTGCCGCAAAATCGCTTAAAGCATCCCAGCCTAATTTACCAAATTTTATTTTTAAGTCTTCTACTTTTTCTTTACTTGTCCATGATCGTTGAATTTCCATTTTTTCTTCAACAAATTCAATACCTTCACGTGTCATTTTTATAAAATGAGGTATTAATTTATCCGGATAAGGATTACCGGCTGGGAAATGAATTTTTGCCCCTATTATAAATCCTTCGCTTTGCAATTTATCTACTGCAATACGAAAAACCTGACTATCCATATCAAGATTAACATTTGTGATCAATTCCATTTTAGGAATATCTTTTTGATATTCCGTATAGATAGCTAATAAAACCTTTTGTTTTGAATCCAGATCCATAGTAAATCACATTCCTTTTATTTTTCTATAAATATCTGCATCTATGACTATTGCATTTTCTTCTTTTACATAATCATAATTTGGATCAATTTCTCTCATGATTCCATCACGCATAATGCAGATAGATTCCCAGGGACTCTTCCTCCAAAAAATCTCTCTATCCTCTTTTGATGCACTTTTTATCCAAGCCCGACATTCATTGTACACTTCAAGAATATCTTCGTCCTTCACTTTAGCATAGCCTTTATTATACAACTCTCTTACTTTTTGAATAGCCTCATTAACGTCCATATTCAGCAACTCCTATGCAAAATGATTTATTAATTCATTTACATTCTGGTAATCTTCAAAATTCCCTGCCTGCATCATATTTTCATAAACTTTATCTTCTAACCATTCAAGACGTTTAGGTAATGGAATATTAAATAATGCAGTAGCAAAATCTAAATCGCTTTCATACAGTTTAGCTATGCGATTTATTTTTCGCAGAATTTCTGCATTGTCATCATAGTCAGAATCGATAATCAGGATTTTTTTATTTTTACTAATTTCTTGATTTAACAATTGAACCGAAGCTTCTTCAATTTTATTATGATATCCATATGTTTTTTTATCATAATAACTCACCGATCTGGCATGAAGCATTTCATGTAAAATTAAATGATTACAGGCTTGAAATCGCAAGGAAATACTACAGTTCCACATCTTCGCCTGATAACCACCATCCGTAATATTAAGTTTACCACTCCACTTACTAATATTTTGAGCATATTGGCCTGCAATTTCATTCATAGCATCAGCCATCTCATAAATTTCTGATTCCTTGTACTCTTTATATTCATTACCTTTTAATTCGATTTCTATTGGTGCTAATCTACTTTTAGGTTGGCCAAAGCCATCCCAGTCCTTAAGATGTTTTTGCCAGTCCCAATCTTTGTCATGTTCTCTAGTACTACCTCTGCCAAACAACGAAACCTTTTTATTCTTATCCAGTGAATCTATGTATTCTCTTGCTTTATTTGCATCAAACTTAGAATTTTTATCTACTTCCCATTCATAAACAATCTCAAGCATACACATGCAATGCGGGTGTCGAGGAATACTCGGTACTTTACTTTTTGGGTATATTCCTTTACCAAAACCAACATTCATATTTGCACATAAATCGCATTGATCAAAACCTACTAAATGATGTTTACCACTCAGTACCCATTTGTATCCCCACACATCCGGATCGTCCTGGTTCTCAGCAATAAATCCATCAAACCATGCCCTTACCGATTCGGTACGTGCAATGCGTTCCGCATAATAACGTGTTTTTTCTTCTAATGCTACTTTTGTAGATTTTATTAATGCTTCCGCTTGAAATTTTTTCGCTGCATCAAGAATAGCTTTGTAAGCCGCTTTTAATTCTCTTGAGGTTAATTTTTCGATATTATACTCAGCTAATCCAATCGCTTTTTCCAGAGGAAGTGTCATTTTTTTATCGCCACGAGCAGCTTTTAATGCTTCAAATCGCAATGATTTAAGATACTCAGGTAAATCAGCTTTATTTATAACACCTTTGCCGCTGTTATAACCATCATATAGATCTCTTGCCATTTCTTTTACTGGTTTAGTTTTACGCATCGCGGAACTAATTGTATCTACAATTCTTTGCTTCACAACTTTTTTTGTTCCGTGTAATCGCTCTGATAAATTCATTTTATCACCGGTCCAACTTTCCGATAACAACTTTTCTCTTATCTTATCTTCAGATGGATTGGCAATTAGATTTGGTAGGATCCCGTAACCTGCACATGCAGATAAGTACATTGCATCTGTAATAGATTTTTTTGTTACAGCAAAAAAAGAAGTATCTGCAAGAGCTCCAGATACTGCGGTAGATACATTATCGCCATTATTTATTCTTTTGATAATTTCATCTTCAACCGGTTTAACCAGTTGGTCATAAGAAGATTTATAACCTTTTAGAATTTCACGAACTTGCTGTCTAAACCTTTCTTGATTAAACTCTTGCATTATAAATCATCCTCGGATTTAGTAAACTTTAAATCATCGGTATCATCTTGTATATCCGCGATAATTTCATCATATCGCTCGTCACTGATCCCTGATAAGTAGGTATCAACTGCTTTAATTTTGACTTCTTTATTGAATTCATTTCCAACATTTAAATCAAGTGCTGCAGCTACTTTATCTAGTTCTGCTCGCACATCAACGATGCCAAAATCACGTGGATAAACTACTTTATAATTAATTGTAGATGCTGTTCGCAATGCAAATAACTTAATAATGCCTCGTTCAACAAGTTCGCACATCTCGGCCATATCTGATAAATTTTGATTGGTTTGTTCAAAATCCCATTGTTTGGCTACACCAGAGGTTTTTGTTTGCACCGAAACAACACTTGTAAGATTTGCTTGCCGATAGATATCTTCTATAAGCCTAGCTATTTCAGTTTGTATTAAAGTTGCCGGTTCTGCAGATGGTGCAATAAAGCATGGGATGCTTTTTGTTTCACCATCGAAAGGCAATAACGTATCAGTTCCAATTCTAATACCATTTTGAGCTTTATCTATACTCACTTTTTCTGTTATCGGATAACAAAGTACTGCAAAAGCTTGATTCCTTAAAATCTCTCTTAGTTCACTACATAAATTGTAAATTTGTAAATTGGTACGTGCTATTGAAAGCATTGGCGATGTAGGTAATAAATCACCTGTTTCAGCATCTACTCCTAAAAACGGAATAATCGGAACAATCCCTAATTCATTGGTGCCCCCAGCAACTACAGTATCACCCTTTTTACATTCCCAGTTATTTTTATCCCAAGTCCATGTTTCAACATCGTTGTTAATATTAACTCCACCAAATGACTTATTATAAGCATTACTAACTTCATATGTGATTGATGCTAACACCCCAAACCTATCACATTGATATTCAAGTACTTGATTGGGCTTAATCATATACAAATATGGAAACGCACGTTTTTGTTTAGCTTCAGCAACTGTTTTGTCTAGTTCAGCAGTATTGTCAACCACAATAAAAATAGATCCATGAAGTCTAGCCAATCTTGCGGCCTTTTTCATGAATCTATTCATACTTGAGCCTAACTTGTCCACATCCTCGAGAAAACTTGATAGGTAATGACTTTGTCCCTCCCAATCCCTTGCAATTGGTTTACGAAAAATTGGATTCGTAAGTGAATCGACAACAGGTTTTACAAAGTTAGAATAATAGGCTAATTCTTTTCTGTTAAGGAGTTTTTCATAATCTTCTCTAGGATGAGGAATTAAATATCTTCCGTCTTTGAATCCACCACCACCGGAATAAGCATCTTCTAAAAAATCATAACCCGTTTTGTCATAAAAATAATGCATGTATTCACCTCCAATCTAAAAAATACTATGCCTTGATGATGAAATATCCAATATTCCACATGTAACTTTTTCAGCAATACCAGTTGTAGTATCAGGACCATCATCGTGCTTATTTTTACCTTCTCGTTGATAGGTTGTCATTGCCTTATAGTATTCCGGCCAGCGATTTTTCCAATCTGCAGGGTAATAAATGTGCTGCATTACCCAGGTCGCATTTGATAGAATTCTTGCAATTTTGTTTTTTGATTGGTGAAACCAACTTACAGTTGTATAATTGCTCTTCATTTCAGTTTTAAGAATACGATCTATTGACCGAGCGAAGCCTCGTCCTCCGCTATTTGATTCAATGTCAGCAACATTTACTTTTCCATCATAAAGCATTTTCGCAGTCTCAGGCTCCGTAGTTTCCATTGATTTCTGTGTATAAAGTACATCTAGTATATAGGCTTCATTTGAAAAAGTTACGCCATAATTGATTGAACACAGATAATCTGAACCTTCATCTGCTGTATCAGTATAATTTCTAATTTCCTTGAATGCCGGCAACATGCCATCATAGGTTTTAAATGATGTATATAGCCGACCTTTTAAATCAATTGGCTCTTGCTGATAGTTCGCTGACCAAATATCAAGCCCCATTGCTTTTTTCTTTGATTCACAAGATTTCTTTGATAATATTTCATCACAAAGCATGGTTCCGTCATCTTGTACAGCTTTCATACATACAACACGAAGCTTTTTACCTTCTGCTGTGTAATGTTCTATTGCTTTGCCTGCCAAATCATCACTAGCCCACCTGGTCATAATGATGATTATTTTGCCACCTTCCTCAAGGCGTGACAACATTGTATTAGTAAACCATTCCCAATGTTTTTCTTTGATGTTTTCATTGTTAGCTTCTTCAGCATTTTTAATTAAGTCATCAATAATCATTAACGAGCATCCGAAACCTGTAGCTGTACCAGTTGGTGAAGTTGCTAGATAGTTGTTATAGCCACCTTCTAATGACCATAAGTTCATTGCACCATCACCGCGTTTGATTACCGTACCAGGGAACACATCAGAATAAACAGGTTTAAATAAATCTGCTTTTTCTTCCTGAATATCATTTCTGACATTCTTAGAAAACATAGTGGACAATGTTTCATTATATGAACCTGTCATTATTTTTTCATTATTGTTTTTACCAAGTACCCATTCAACAAATAAACCAGCTGAACGACTCTTACCGTGACGCGGTGGCAAATTAATTATCATTACCTCGTCATCAGATTCATAAAAAGACTGAAAATCATTACATAAATCAACTAAAAATTTGCGATCATCTTTATAAAAATCAGGCGCCTTTAAATTGCAATAAAAAAAGAACTCACGTTTTGCAAGTTCTATCTGTGCCCCTAATTTAATTAGTCTTTTATCCATCACGAACCAGCTTCTTTAAATCTTCTGTAGTTAGTCCAGCATATGGATTATTAACTTGACCTGACATTTCAATATCTTGCTTATCACGCCATTCAGCAGGCTTTCGATTCTTCAACCAAAATATTTGGGCGGTTGTATCTGGCGCTACTTGCTTTGTAACTCGCTTAGTTTCAATCATCGTTTCTTCACCTGTAACTGGATCTTTAAAGCGTTCCGATGTAGTTTCTTCATACTCATAACCTAATGCACGCTTAAGCAACGCATTTTCAACTTGACGATCAACTACTTCTTTACCACGTTTTAAGGTGTTACAAATGTTACTATACTTCTTCATCCATTCATATAATGTTTTTCTTGAAATGCCTATGTTGGTCGCTATCTGTTCATCTGTTAATCCATCACGCGCCCAACCTTCTATTTTGATTAACCCTTCATTTGTTAGCCATTCTTCATATTTTCCTTTAGCCATTTACATCACCACCAACTCCCTGTTTTTACGCATGAAAAAAGCACCCCGTAGGATGCTTAGGTTATATTTATATTTTTTTTGCTAAGTAATCTTCTAAATATGGCAGTTCAACAGGCGAATATAAAAATGTACATCCATTGTTTACTTGTTTTATAGTAACAAATATTAGTGGGAATGTATCACAATTATCTCCTGGTAATCCAGATATGTAAACTTCACCATCACCTTCCCAACAAGTATAACGAGTAAACAATTCTTTTGCATATTTTATAGTATCTTTTATTTCTTGCTTTATTCCTTCATCAAACATTAAATCTTCATCACTTTCGGTATTATCATCTAATGATAATTCTTCTTCGGTTTTAAATGGGGAAAATTCATCTGTCGGATTGAGCTCATAAACGTATGCCTTTTCTTTGTTTAACACACTAACCAACTCCCTTTATCAAAATACTTATTACTTCAACAAAAGGAAACATTATCCTGCAATATTAACCAAAACTTCTCATTTCTGTTTCAATTGTACTCATCGCTTTCTTTACCGCCTTGATTTCATCCTCTACATTCTTCAATTCACATTCAGCCTGCTCATACATCGCAAGTTTAATATCATAATCATCTCTAGCCTTAATTACGTTATCGTCTAGCTCTGCTACTGCATTTATCATTGTGGCTTGCTTATCAGCTGTTGTTTGAGCCAATTCTCTAGCTTTAACCTTTGCCCTAGCCAATTCCCTTTGGTATGCTGTCTTGGATAATATCATTGCTTTTCTGAGCGGATCTATTTTCTTTACGCATTCACACATGTTGCGCCGCGCCTGTAGCAAATCTTGCCTTAACTCTGCCAGTTCCCTGCTATCCATATAACCCCTCCAAATATTTGTTTATTTTGTTTTTGTATAGTTGCAAATTTTTCCCGTGATGGCGTTCATAGTGACAATCATTACACAGGACTACACCCTTTTCTATTTCATCACTTTTTCTCGCACCGCAAGGCTCGTGATGATATTTTGTTCCGGGCATAACAAAACGACCGCATATTACACATACACCGCCGTCACGTTCATATATATCACTATTTAGTTTTGCTAATGCTTTTCCTTTGAGCCTAATTCTTTTATCTTTTGCTATCATTTTAATATTTCCCAGAAAATAACATTATTTTAACACCCTTGTCACTCTGCTACCTTTTCGTGCTGGCTTTGTTGGTGGATGTACTATTGCTGTGTGATTTTCCTGTGGTTTCTCTTTTTTCTCTCCCATAGCTACCTCCGCGCATAAAAAATAGCCACCTACAAATATGTAGGTGACTATTTTTAATATTTATTTTTCATTATTTTCTCAATATTTAGGAGTTCTTTAATTTCTTTTTTATCCATCCATTTTAAATGTAATTTTTCTATTTCATTCATTATTGATCTTTCATCTTGCAAATTCACTGAAAAAGGGACTAATATTTTTGCTAATGTGTTTTCGTTAAGCCATGCAAATAATCCTGTATTTTTATTAAGAACAGCTATCATATCCGTATTATTATTATCGTATTCTGGTGCTAAAATTATGTTTCCTAACAAATTATTTCGAGCTATTACAATAATTTGATTTGTATCTTTCGATGAATATGGGATGCTATTTTTAATTACAATTTCTTGTATGCTATTATCATCGTTGCTTTCTTCGCCTAATAAAATATCTCCACATTCTAAAAATAATTCTCCATGATGGCAACTCAATTTTATCGAAGATCCATCTATTGCCGATGTTTCAATAACATATCTTCCATTTCTATCACTACCCCCATCTACATCAATAAACTTTATACTTATCATCGTTTTTTTCAAAAAATCATTTATCTCATCTATTAAAGACACCATAAACCCATTTTCCGTAATGCGCCAAGCATCTATCCATAAAACTTGTCCTGTTTCTTCAATATTTTTAAGAGCTGTTTGTATTCCTTCATCCAATTGTTTTTGTTTCATCCATGTCCATACTTTTCGCGTTGCTGGTCTACTAACCAAATTAATTTCTTTGATATATTGCTCAATTTCATCGAAGTATTGTTCTCCTGTAGATATCAATGTCTTAAATTTCTCAATTAAATCTGCCGAAGGTTCATCTTTACTTTTGATATATTTATTATATTCACTCTCAATTTCAGCACAAATCTTTAAAAATCGATTAGCTAATTTATTAGGGATAACATACGGTTGCACTTTTATTTCATTTTTCCACGATACCGCTTTAACAAAAATGTCAGGAATACTTTGCATTAAACGTGTACGTTGTCTATTTTCTTGAAATTCCTGCATTGTCTGTGCTATAGTTCCAGTTTTAGCTATTTTAAATCTTTGAATACATTCACTTCCAACATTTAGTTCGTTCCCTGTTAATTGATTTCTTATATAGAAAATTTTTTTAGTTTGTGTGTTGCCGCAAATTTGGCAAACTGCCGTTCCATTTTCTAACTCAATAAACGGGTTCTCATCCCTTAGTCTCCACTCCTTATTTGCAGCAGTAATTATATATTCTATATTATTAATATACATTGCTCGTTCTTGCTCAGAAAATTCAACTTTGTTCGGCTCGAACGGCTTTCCAAAGTTCAAATGTTTTATTAACCATTGATGATCTTGGGAACTTTTACTCCTTAGTAGTAATCCAACTTCTCTAGATAATAATTTTCTTAATTCCAATGAGAGTTCAACTCCATTCTGATAATATTTTACAAAATATAACCTTTAGAGATTCATTCTATGATCAGAACACGCATTCCTCTTTTACTTAAAAAATTTATTGTGTTTTTAAAATAGCATAGAAAAAAGCCATCCAACACGTGAACGGCTTAAAATTTTTATGTAATTGCCCGTTAGGTACACGGGATATTCTCATTATAACACAACTTTAGTAAAGTGTGCAATATTTTTAACTTTAACTAAAAATTTTTATAATTCTTTATAAAGTTGACTTAGCGATTTCTTTTGCATAAGCCCTTTTTTACTCTGCCCTTTACTCTTACCCCCACCACCTTTCATAGCCTCTCCGGCTGGAATAGGCTCTTTAGCGGGCAGATTAGCTTTGTACTTCTCCTGCATAAGTTCTTTTATTTCATCCGATACTTCTTTTTCAACATAATCATCATCTTTTGGCATTGGCAAAGTAATTGTTTTGCAGTTTGGACAAATATATCGTTTGTTTTTACGACTGTAAAGCATTGTATGTACTTCGCCTTTTTTTAAACATAAATTACAAAGTGTTTCTTTCGCCATATCAATCACCCCACACGCACGAATAGGACGGTCTATGCCGCCCTTTTTCTATTTCATTCCTTCAATTGTAATCTCCACCCTAGGATTATCCTTGTCCACTTCAAATTCATCGTGAAAATATCTTATCTGTGACCATCCATCATTCACCAATATCTTTGCTGTTTGTAATGCATCAAGAATAAATTTCTTAGCAAATGCAATATTATCTTTATCCCTCTGACGATTTTTTTCGAACCACCTAAAGCATAAGCCTATACTGTCAAATTTACGTCCTTTTAGTGCTGATCTGATAAATATTAAACAATCATTTTCAACTTGCTTTTTGTATGTAGCTGCTTGATATTTATTACTCCTGCACACATTTATGTAATCATTCAATCCTGGTAATCTCATTGGAATTACTATTGTTATTTTCTCCATCTATCTCACCCCACATCATCCGACATCTTTTCTTACCGCCAACATCATATCCGCTATTTTCCTAACCTGTTCCGCTCTCATACTTTTGCCGGTGTGATATTGCTTATGGCAAGCAGGACAAAGCCAGATTACTTTTAGAGATAAGTGATAATCAAAATGATGTCCTTCTGTTTTGCCTTGTTTCCCACAAATTTGGCAAGTATTCGATCGTTGTATTAAGCCTTTTTTAATTGCTCTAACAACTGCATTGTGCGACTTTTGATATCCGTCAACCTCATGCCTGCGTTTTTTAGTTATTTTCGTTCTAATAGCCTGTCTTTTTGGGAAACTTCCGCGATTTCTATCATATTCTCTGATTTTTTCTATGTTATGTTCTCTATACTTTCCAACTCTTGATTTAACACATTCTTTACACTTATTCAAATGTCCATCTTCCATTCGCGAATGCTTATAAAATTCCTCTATTGGTAGTTCTCTGCAACATTCTCTACAAACTTTCATCATTATTATTTCACCTCTCAAAATGGTATTAATTCATCATCATCTACCTCACTACCAAACGATTCTGCACCGGTTGGCATACTAGATTGTCCACTTGGCTTACTACCCAAAAACTCAAAGTTTTGTGCAATAACTTCCGTCACGTATCGCTTTTGACCGTTTTTATCTTCATAGTTACGGATTTGCATACGTCCTTCTACTAGAATTTGACTACCTTTTATAAGATTATTTCCTGCAATCTCGGCTAACTTTTCCCATGCAACGATAGGAATAAAATCAGCTTGTTGCTCCTTGCCTTGTCCTACTCTGCGATTCACAGCTAAGGCGAATGAAGCCGTTGTTTTGCCCGAAGTCGTATATCTTACGTCTGGATCGCGTGCTAGACGACCTACTAGAATTACTTTATTCACAGTAATACCCCCTTGCTTGATTCTTTTCTATGACCTTGCGCCTAGCTTGCATACGTTGTTTTTCATCTAATCCTAATATAGCAAGCATTGTTTCGCACGCTGTCTGTAAATCTATAAGTTCCTCTACCGCTTTATCTATACCTAAACATCCATATCCAAGTTCTAATTCCACCTCTTTAAATTCCTGGTGAATATGGCTTAATTGTTGTCCTATGGTGTTTGCTAAAAACTTGGTTGCAGGGCGTAAGGATGATTCCCTATGCTCTTTTAATTCCAATAATGCAGGTACTATAATGTCACATTCATCTGGTAAATTTACTTCTTCATTTACATAAGCATCATTCAACTTAATAATCGCCATATCTAGTTCACTATCACTTATCATCGCTTACACCGCCTATATTTATTTTGCACTCTTCAAGCAGCATTTTTTTCATATCATCCATGTTGACAAGTCCGTCTCTCATACATTCGCCGAGTTTTCCCATTTCAGAATAAAATCTCTTTATTCTCTTTTCTCCAAATCCGAATTTGTCATGTAGAACCATGTATACCATTGCGCTCAAATCATTGATTGTATCTATACGTATTTTCCGCTGTGTATCGGTTAGGGCAAGTCCAATTACTTTTTCTGCTACGCCTTTCTTTGATAGCTTTCTCCGACTTGATCTATTCATTTCCCTACACCGCCTTGCCTACTTCTTTTTGTTTCTCTAAGTCTTGAAATACACGCGCCTTATAAAAATCATCCGTAAAAGTCAGTGTATCACCATTAAATCTAAACCTTAACATACTCGTATCATCTACGTTTCGCGCTTTTTTGATATCTAGCCACCGATTAAACGGTTCGTTATTAAATACATCTTCCTCATTCATTTTTTCTATACTGAGCCATAGATCCGCTTCGTGACTCATATAACTTGATTGTGCTAAATCACCGGACTTACTTAACTGTGCAATCATGATTACAACCAGTCCAAGTTCTTGTGCTATTGTTTTTAATTTTTGTGCCGCACTTTTATACAATTGCCAATCATCTTTATTTTTGTTATTCATTGTATCTACACGTCCAACATAATCGACAATAACAAACTCTATATCATTTCTGCGCTTATACTTAACAATATCACCGATTACCGTTTCAACTTGTAGATCCGGTATTGTCGCAAAGATAAAATTACCTTGTGATATTCTTTCGCTTGTTTCGGATAATCTTCTAAAATCGTCAGTAGTAATATTTTCACCACCACGTAATTTTTGGTGTGAATATTGACTCATATGGCTAAGTAGTCTAAGTTGCATCTGTCTTTCGCTCATTTCACTATTGAGATACAAAGAAGGTCTTTTTTGCATTATTGCTATATCCTTTATCAGATTCATTGCGAAAATGGATTTACCGCCACCTGTGCGCCCAGATATTATAATTAAATCCCCTTTTTCCATACCGCCACTAATCTTATTTAGCGACTTAAAACCTGTGTAGATTACATTCTTTGTTCGTGTAGCTTCATCCATGCGTTCACATACCGCTTCAAGACATCCAATACCAAATTCTTTTCCGTTAAGATATTTTCTATTAGCTGTTGATGTACGTTCTACCATACATTTTTCAATTTCACTAAAAACAGTATCGGGATTCTCGCCACTTTTAATATCAGCCTTGATTTTATCTGCTAAGTTTAATAAAACCCTATTTTTACTTTCTGCTTTCAGCTTATTAATTGCTGTTTTAACACCGCCTTCGGTATAAAAAACATCCGTGTATGTACTCCAGTTATTAGGCAAAGTTTTTATAATTTCACGATGCTTTATCGGTACCGTGACTATATCAACTTTTTCTTGATTGTCATACATTTGCGAAATCGCTATAAATAAGTTTTGATTTTCTTTTAAGACAAAATCGCTAACTTGTAATTTTTCAATAGCCATTTGCAATACTTCTTCTTTTTGCAACATACAAGCAATGATATATCTTTCTGATTCATAATCTATTCCTGTACTCATATAGCAACATTCCTTCGCCCACTTAAATACCTGTTATGTAGAATATTGAGTAATCCAACAACTGCAAGGTCACTACCACTTAACATTTGTGTAAAAAATAACTTTTCGTATGTGTTATTTTTTAAATGCTCTATTGCTTTTAAAGCAATTTGTTCTGTCCTGTCTTTTAAAAATTCGATCATAAACACGCGTTCTTTATTATCTATTTTCATTTTCTCACTTCCTCTTTTTTACTGGCGTTTGTACTGGCATATATACTGGCATATATACTGGATTTTCCCCTATATATTAATCGGCAACAAATACACCCTTGCCATTCGGCGGTTTATAAACTGTAGCTTGTTTATTTTGACGACTAGAATAATTTTGCCAAGTAAGTATTTTTTGCTTCCAATTACGAACTTTGTTACCTTTACTATCAATCCAATTACCAGATTCAAAGTAATTGTAAAAGTCAGCAGGATTAACAGTTAATTCTTTTTCCAGACAATATACTTTTACATCTTCAAGTGTAGGTGGAGTAAAATTCTTTTTACTCTTTTCTTTTTTGTTTTCTTCTTGTTTATATATGTCTGGCGTTTGTACTGGCGTTTTCACTGGCATATTCACTGGCGTTTGTACTGGCATATATACTGGGTTATACCCAGTGAATTCTAAATCAATTATTTTATATCTCGTTGGCTGACCTTTTTTACCGGGAACAAAATCTATAAGATTTGCCTGCTTTAACAGGTTTCTGTTTCTTATAAACGTTTTTTCATCCCTTATACCTGCTCTAAACATTATTACTTGATTAGTCGCGATGAATGTTTCGGCCCATGCTGCACGGTTATTTAGACTAAGTAATTTATAGTAAATGGTTTGTGCAGATGTCGGCAACCCGATTGCAACACTCAAATCATCGAATAAGTTTAGTTGTTTTATGTAGTTCATTTTCCCTACTCCTATCCTGTAGGTTTGAGGCGACTGATATTGCCGCCTGTATTACTTACTCAGCAATTCTATTGCCTTCGCTTTAATAGTTTGATTCTTATAATTATCAGCTATCCATTTTAGCTGTTCTTTTGACAAATCCGTTAATTTGTAAGTCTTTCCTTTTAACATTACTGTTAGTTCATTACTTTCGCTTTCTCTCTGTGTGCCTTTATTTGTGGTATCTGAATCCTTGGTATCATCTATACAAAATAAACCGTTTAGAGCATATTTACGTGCATAAGATGATGCTGCACCAGTTATTTGACTACCATCCATGCCTTTCTTGATTTCATCTTCACGTGCATAAGCTATAGTTGATATTTTATTGGTTCCGTCTGATATTTCAGCTGTAGCCTTGACGTAATATCTTGTTCCTATCATGACTATTTCATCACTTACATTTAGCATTAATTCTTCTTGCTTTAAAAGAGGTTTCACAGCTTCAAGAATATCTTCACATGAACGATATTTATATTTACCAAAATCGTTATACTGCGATTTTTCACATTTAAGCTGCGACTGAATATTAATGATTTTTTTAATCATTTTCTAAACCTCCACATAAAACTTATCTTCCGAACAAATAACTTCCATATCTTGAATAATCTCGCCATCTGCATTTACTACCTTACCACTATCAGTTACATTCAAAGTCTTTTTAAACGATGCCCAATCGGCTATCTCTTTGGTTTTTATCAAGGATTCATCATAAGTTTTTACAATTTCAATTAATTTAGGATTATCGTTTTTTACTTCTTGGTTTGCTATGTAAAACTTTTCAGTTCCTTTTCTGAGTCCAGCTTTACCATTGATAAATTTTATTGAACGTGTTTTTTTACCGTCTAATTTTTTCTCAATATAAGGTCTAAGTTGACTTTCTAGGCTTGCAGAATATCCGTTCAATGATTCAATTTCCTTCTGTAACCATTCATCAGCTACAGCTTTTTTGCGGTTCAAAAAAGCTATTTGCTCATCATATTGTGATTGCTTTTCTGCTTTTTTCTTGGCAACCCAAGCGATTTTTTGCATTATTTTTTCAGCTTCTTCATCGGTTGCGATTGCAGATATTTCTTCTTGAAACTCTTGTTCTTCGAATTCATTTATAATTTCAGCTAGATTAGTTGACATATATTCCATCCTCCGTTCCGATTAGCACTGCCGACATACTTACGCATCCTTTGATTCGTCTTGCTACCTTTTGAGAAAACGTCAACGCCATATCTGCCGTAATAGCTTGAAGCTCTACGCTTTCAATTTCCTTTCTTGATCTATCGCGAAATGAAACTCTATACACTTTCATTTACATCAACTCGCTTTCATACGATTTACAAAACTGCTCATTTTGATATTCCTTATCCGTATCTAACGACTTACACGTTCCATACTCGAATTCAACGTTTTCTAGCTCAATCACAGGAGCTAAACAAATTCCACTGTTGCAATGCTTGCATGTGTCTGCGTTGCATTTAACTATCATTGATTACACCGTCCTTTTGTGATATAATCACTTAAATTGATTTTTCTTTACTTGCCGTTAGCGATTGCCGTCGCTGACGGTTTTTCTTTTCTCCAAGGGTCTATGCGGTTCATCCCTAGCATACCTTTGATTCGTTGGCCTGCTGCCAAGCTATACCTTACAGGTGCAAGCTTATTGCCGAATCTACTACTTAACTCCAGTTCAAGCAAAGCTTTGTCCTGTTTAACGCATCTTACTTCTTCCATATTCTCACCTTCTTTCTGGAGTATTGCCCTCCATAGAAGCCATGAGCTTCATGACCTCTAGCAATGCAATACTAAATCCTTATGAATCGCTTTTGACAATTTCTATCATCCTTACAAACAAATACAGGCTTATGAAATTCATTCGTCATATATGTACCGTCAATTCCACGAAGTTTTTTACCGCATACATAGCAGGTCTTTTTCTTTGCCAATTCAATCCCTCACTTGTCCAATTTTTCTTGCCAAACTATCTCTAATTCATCGCCAGGATAAATCGTTGCCCCACTTCTATCATGAGAAGTAACACGGGGTACAAATAATCTGTCGTAATTATGCTCGATAATTCCATGCATAAATTCGTCTTGCTGACGTGGCGCATATGTATTCTTCTTCATGTACACACCAGCAATATCCCAAAGCGTGTCGCCTTTCTTAACTATGTAAGTTTCGCTTTTGTCTATATGCGGTGGAATTACGAAGCCTGCTAATGTTGCACTAACAGCGATAACACCTGCAACCAGAATTGCTTTAGTTAGCATCCTCACTATCTGCACTCTCCTTCACTAAGTAGTCGCTTACAAGGTGGCTATCTTGCGTAATGATTTTGAATCCGTTGTCATTGATAATGAATGTACTATCTCGAATCGTGAGTAACATTTTCATCACCTCGTCTTAGCCTGTCGCTTGACAGGGATTTTTTTTGACCAACTCGTGTAAATCGTAACCTTCATACTTTTTCAAGAATTCATTTAATGTTGAATTTCTAACTTTGCGTGTTCTACCAAATCTTAGAGCCCTCAATAGACCGGAATTAATTAAAGCGCCTACAAAATTACGATTACACCCCAATCTTTTCGCTATTTCATCACTGCCTAAAAGATAATCATTTTGATCCATCCATCTCACCCTTTTACATTGATTTTGCTTTTATGTTTTGATATAATTAATTACATAATATTTTTAAACCGCGAAATCGTATGTGTTCCCGCACATGCGGTTTCTTTTTTTATGCCTTTTTGCATCAACTCTGTAAGGTTGAGTTGATATTTTATATCCAACTCCATCATAAGATTAAAACTTACATTGTCGCGCTCAATCATTTTCGTGACCGCACGAATAAGGTTGTTCAGCTCTTCATCGCTCAATTCAGCACGATTGTTTTTATTAAATAGAAGTTCCGGTAAGCTGTGCATTGCTTCATCAGCTTGCTTGTCGTACATTTTGAGTTCAACAAGCCTGCTCTGTATATGCCTGTCCCCTTTTCGATATCCGAAGAATGCTTTTAGTCCTGTTACTTGCATTGCCATGCTCGCCGCCGCTATGAGATTTGTTTTAGCGAACTCACGCATTGACTTAGCTGGTATTTGCCTATTCCCCTTAGCGGCTTCGTATATAGCGGATAGGGAACATTCAACCTCTTTCGCTAGTACCTTTGGTGGTATGTCACACGACATTACAGCAAGCTGAACCATATCTGATAAATCCCCTAGCATATTTACATCCATCATTTCACATCCTTTTTGTGTAATTGATGTACTTTTTTCACACAGATTTTTGTAGTACATTAATTATTGAGCAGTTTTAATACTGCTGTTTCCTCCATCTCCTCACCCCTTTCTCTCCCCACACCCTTCGTAAAATCAATTTCTTAGTACGCCGATGGCACATACAGTACATATGCGATACTTCGCTGACATTGACTTTATGAAAGGTGTGGAATTGCTTGATTACTTATGAAGATATTTCTTCTATAACGTAATCCGTTAGTTTGTCATCTAAAAAAATTGCACTATTAACATTTAGTGCTTTGGCAATTATCTGCATTCGCTCAACATCTAATCTTACTTGACCACTAGCTAAATACCTATAACCTTGCAAAGACATTCCTAATTTATTAGCAATAAAAGTTTTCGTAATACCTTTTGCTACACGAACTCTTTCAATATTTTCATGTGCTCCCATTTAATCACCACCCTCAACTAACGTATTTCGTTATAATTATTATACTAACGGATTGCGTTATAGTCAATATGTTTTTATAAAATTTTCTCAAATCCCGTTAGTTTTGTAACAAATTTCGTTAGTTTATGTTAATATTGCATATAAGAGGTGAGAAAAAGTGACAATTAGCGAACGAATAAAGAGATTTAGGAAAGAAAAAGGGTTAACTCAAAAAGAATTAGGCGATTTAGTTAATAAGTCGTCACAAGTTATTTCGAATTGGGAACGCGGATATACAACGACAATAAATCATGATGATATAACCAATCTATCTAAAGTACTTGGTAAGTCTATAGAAGTAATAATTGGCACTGACTATGTTCCACCTGACACTTCTCCTAAACAACCAAAAGATCTAGTAAAATTCCTCAATCAAGCCGAAGTTATGTTCGATGGTGATACCTATAAGTTAAACGATGATGATCGTAAAAAAATTCGTGCTGCTCTTGAACTTGCGTTTTGGGATGCTAAAGAACGCAATAAGAGAAAAAAACAGTAGCTATGCGGAGGTATCATTATGATAAATTACAGGCTTCGCGTAAAAAATCTTATTAATAAACACGGTACTAGCAATCCATTTAATTTAGCTAAAGTATTAGATTTAAAAATTATATACGCTCCCCTACCTGATAATATCCGCGGTTTTTTGGTACGCGTACTAAAGCGTAAGTATATCATTTTAAGTGATACCTTGTGCTACCAAGCGCAAAAATTAACTATCTGTCATGAGATTGGACACGCCCAACTACATAAAGGCTATGGCTACTATTTTCATGCAGACAGTACATATTATGTTCCTGCTAAGAGAGAATATGAAGCAAATAAATATGCAATACATCTACTATCCTATTCCAATGATATTAACGCGGATTTAATTAGTGAAGTTATTAATGACAAACGTCCAGATCCGCATCTAGTACATACTATCTTATCAACATTTATGGAGTGTGATGCAAATTGACCATACAGGCAGAATAAAAACCTACAATCCAACAAAATGGATGTAGGTTTTCATTGTAAATAGGGCTATTCGACATATTTTGATAAATTTACAGAAAATTCATTATAAATATTTCACTATTTATAATTTGTATACATAAAATAATTATCTAGGAGATGTTAAAAATGGACTTAATCGATCAATTGAAACAGTTTTCTTCCCGTATTGAAAAAATGAAAGAAAAAATCACTACCGAAGAAGCTACAAAAACAGCAATGATTCTTCCATTCTTCCAAATGCTTGGCTATGATGTTTTTAATCCACTTGAATTTGTTCCAGAATACACTGCTGATGTTGGAATTAAAAAAGGTGAAAAAGTTGATTATGCCATCATGGATGAAGATGATAATCCTCTTATATTAATTGAAGCTAAATGGTGTGGAGAGAATTTAGACAAGCATGGTTCCCAATTATTTAGATACTTCTCCACTACTTCAGCTAAATTCGGAATATTAACAAACGGGATTATTTATCAATTTTTTACGGATTTAGATGAACAAAATAAAATGGATGAAAAACCGTTTTTAGAATTCAATTTACTAGATATTAAAGAAATGCTTGTTCCTGAATTAAAAAAATTCCAAAAAGCTAATTTTGATATTGATACAATTTTTACATCTGCATCTGAATTAAAATATAGTAGCCAAATAAAACAATTACTTTCTCAACAACTTGTAGATCCTACAGAAGATTTTATTCGGTGTATAATTAACGATATTTATGATGGAATGAAAACACAAAATGTAATTGACAAATTTAGAGGAATTATTAAAAAGTCTTTAAATCAATTTATTAACGAACAAATAAACGATCGCCTAAAAACAGCTTTAGGTTCAGATGTCACTGGACAAGAAGCAGCGACCCAAACCGTTGAAATAGATGATGATTCAGAAAATGATGCTGAAGAAGTATCTAGAATAATTACCACCGAGGAAGAAATTGAATCATTTTGTATAGTTAAAACATTACTACGTGATTGTATTGGAGAAAACACTATTTCTTATAAAGATACAGAAAGTTATTTTTCTGTTTTACTCAATAATAATATTCGTAAATGGATTTGTAGATTGCAGATTAGCGAACAAAGAATTGCTTTAATTTTGCCTGATGAAAATAAGAAAAAAATTAAATATCAGTTAGATTCACTTGATGATTTATTTGAATACAAAGAAAATCTATTAACTGTAGCTAATAGATACTTAAACGTTACTGAATGATATATTTCCTTTTTGAATTTAACAGGAGCTGATAACAGATGCTAAAAAGTACCTTCATCGTATCTATAAAGTGTGTCAAACATGATTATCAATGAACAAATTAAATTAAAATGCGCCATAATTATTGCCATGTTTGCGATATTTTTTAACACTCTATTTATAAATAATTTAATTGATGCTAAAACTACTGGAATTAATCATGCTTTACGCGTAGAAGAAATCATACAAAGTAATATTCAAAAAGGATTAGTCTCTCAATCTAACTCTGATTATATTGAACAGTCAAAAGAATTTGTAAATAAGTTAGTGCTAATAAAATTAGTAACTAATATCATTCTTAGCACGATTATTTTCATAGTTGGATGGCGGTTATATAAATTAACAAAAGGAGTTTGATTTAATGGAAAATAAAAAATTCTATCAAAGAGCACTACTTGTCTTATTACTTATCATTTCTCTTGCTTTCGCTACTGCTTGTGGTCAGACAAAGGAAAGCAACACAATATGTAATAAAGCTGGGCTTGGTGACAAATTAACAGACTTTGAAAATACATATGGAAAGATGAAAAAAATAGATGATACCTTGGTCAGTTTTGCTTCTGACAAAATCAGCATTATTCCCATAGAAGATATAGCTTATCATGTAACTGTAAAAATAGATTCCTCTGATAAGTTATCCATTGAAAAAATCAAAGATTTTCTTCCTAAAGACATGAAAATTATCAAAGAGTATAGCGAAGATCAATTCAACGACGGGAACGTTAGATATATTACAGTTGGAGAAAGCGAATTACTAAAAACTAGTTTCCCTAAAGATGAAGGGAAATTTGTAATAATTCAACGTATTTATAAAAATACATCGTCTGGCGATTATAATAACTTTGTTATTGGTACTGGGACTAACCCATAACAAAATAGATCAATATAATACAGCTCCTATCCATGGACTGTATTATATTTTTACTCATTAAATAGAACATATGTACGAAAGGATGATTACCATGCGTGGATCAGTACGCAAAAAAGGAAACTCGTGGTATTACAGAATTGATTTAGGGAAAGTAAAAGATGAAAGAAACCAGATTGAACGTTATGGTGGACGAACAAAAAAAGAAGCCGAAACCGTAATGCGGAAAGTATTACGACAACTTGATGAAACAGGCAACTTTTTTGAACCGAGCGAGATATCATATATGGATTTTCTTCAAGATTGGCTTCTTGAAATTAAGAAAAATATAAAAGATAATACATATATTTCATATGAAAGTGCAATTCGAAATCATATAGGTCCCGAACTTGGTAAATATAAAATTAAAAGTCTCTCCCCTATTCTATTGCAGAACTTTATTGATGAACGAAAAGAAAATGGTTATTCAAAAAGCACACTCAACACTTATATTGCTATATTGAAAAAATCATTAAATGCAGCAGTACAGCCATATCAATACAGGCTAGATAATCCTGCAAAATTTATCACAATGCCATCATTTAATCAAGCTGAAGATATCAAAACAGCAAATCTCGCATTTACGAACGAAGAAATATCTAAAATATTTAATTACTTTACCCCTGATACAGATTTGTTTTTCCCTATCGCATTATCCTATTATACCGGTATGCGTGTTGGCGAATGTCTTGCCCTTAAAGCCAATCATATTAATAATGAAGATCGTATTATAGAAGTTCGTTGGACGTTGGTCGATAAAAAGCCAAAAGATGAAATGCTACCTCAAACCATAAAAGGAACCCCTTATAGAAAACTCGTCATCCCTAAAAACAAAAAGTCTATTCGAGATGTCCATTATGATGAAAAGCTCGCTAATATCATTAAAAAGCATTTTTTAAAAACAAAAGAAAATAAACTTCGATATGGACAGTTTTATTGTGACGATAATAAAGAATCATTCGTGTGTATTCAATCATCCGGAAAACCACTTACCTCAAATGATATACGTTTTTTCAATAAATGGTGTAAGAATAACGGTATGGATGATAAATCGTTCCACAGCCTAAGACATACACATGCAACAATTTTACTTGAAAGTGGCGTTCCTATCGAATATGTATCAAAACATCTAGGACATGCTTCTATTGTGACAACAGTTAATACCTATATGCATGTTACGAAGAAAATGCGCGAAGATGCTATAGTAAAAAGTAAAAACAACTTTTACGTCGGTTAGTTTTCCCACAAAATTTTATTTCGTGGGAAAGGTGTGGGAAAATAAAATAAAAAAATGCCTGCAACCCCTATTGTTAAAAGGATTGCAGGCATTTTTAAGTATAATTTATCATTATCGGAACTAATATGAAAATTCATCCAAATCTATGTAATTTTTTAACTATTTTAACTATTATGTATATCTTCTATTGCTTGAGCAGCACCCATTATTCCAATAATACTGTGCTCAAATGTAAGACCACCTTGCAAATATACAATATACGGAGCTCGCATCGGTCCATCAGCACTTAATTCGATAGACGCACCTTGCACAAAAGTCCCAGCAGCCATAATTACTTGATCAGAATAGCCTGGCATATCCCAAGGTTCCGGACTCACATGTGCATCTACTGGTGAAAATCTCTGCAAACCTTGACAGAACGCTATCATTTTTTCTTTATTATTTAATTGAATTGCTTGAATAATATCGCTACGAATCGCACTTGTTTCTGGCAATGTATAATATCCTAACTTAGTAAAAAATTCAGCAGCAAAAATTGCGCCTTTTATTGCCTGGGCAACAACATGCGGAGCCAAAAATAGACCTTGGAAAAGTAATCTATTATCTACTAATGATGCACCTAACTCACTACCGATTCCTGGTGCAGTTAAACGATAAGACACTAAATCTACTAATTCAGCTTTTCCCGCAACATATCCTCCTGTTGGTGCAATACCACCACCAGGATTTTTAATTAGTGACCCTGCTATAATATCTGCTCCAACTGCGGTTGGTTCACTTATATCAACAAACTCGCCATAACAATTATCAACAAAACATATGCAATCATGTTTAATTGATTTTACAAACGTACATATTTTTTCAATATCATCAATTGTTAGTGGTGCTCGTAAACTATATCCTCTTGATCTTTGAATTAATACCATCTTTGTATTCGAATGAATTGCTTTTTTTACAGCCTCTAAATCCACTTTATCATTTTTTATTGGAACTTCATTATATGAAATTCCAAATTCTTTTAATGATCCTGCCGATTCCTCATGATATCCAATAACCGTTTGCATAGTATCATATGGAGTTCCCGTTATGGATAGCAACTCATCTCCTGGACGCAATATTCCAAATAAAACAGATGCTAATGCATGAGTTCCGGATACAAATTGAGTTCTAACTAATGCCTTTTCTGCGCCGCATATATCAGCCCATACAAGTTCTAATTTTTCTCTTCCAGCATCACTATAAGCATAGCCTGATGTAGTGTGAAAATGATGCTCAGCAATTTTGTGCTTACGTAATGTATTTAGAACTTTCAATGTATTTTTTTCTGCAATTTCTTCAACGCGTTCAAAATAAGATCGACATGCTATTAGGGATTGTTGTTTCGTTAATAAAATTTTTTCTGAAAATGGATACATAAATTATTTAGACCTCACTTACTATACTATATGTTTTTATACTTCTCATACTTTGCTAAATACTCACTAGGAATAGAAACTTGTACTAAGTTTCCTAATTCAACATATTCAATTTTTTGTACAACTGCTATTTCATGTAATTGTGAAATTAATGCGCTTTCATTATATGGAATTAACAACTCAAGTTCAAGATGTTGTTGTAGAAAAAACTCTTCAATTTGCTTTAATAAAGAATCTATTCCAATACGATTTTTAGCCGAAATATATAATTCATTTTCTTTTGGATAAGTTGGTATACTCGACAATTTATCACATTTATTGTATACCAAAATCATGGGCTTATCATCAACATTTAATTCACTTAAAACAGACATAACCGAATTTATTTGCTCTAAATAATTAGGATGACTACAATCAACAACATGTAACAATAAATCAGCCTCTTGAACCTCTTCTAATGTGGCCCTAAAAGCAGAAATCAATTGATGTGGTAGCTTTTGAATAAATCCTACCGTATCTGTTAAAAGTACTGTTTTCACATTCGCTAAATTCAATTTTCTAGTAGTAGGATCTAACGTCGCAAAAAGTTTATTTTCTGCAAATACATTAGCATTCGTTAACAAATTTAAAAGAGTTGATTTTCCTGCGTTTGTATACCCCACTAAAGCAACTGTAGGCGTATTGCTCTTGGAACGATTTTCTCTTTGTAACGAACGCTGTTTTTTTATTAAGCTAATTTGCCGCTCAATCTCTGTAATTCGACTGCGAATTTTTCTTTTGTCAACTTCAAGTTTCGTCTCCCCGGGGCCTCTAGTTCCTATTCCCCCGCCAAGTCTGGACAAAATGAGTCCCTGCCCCCCTATTCTAGGTAAGCGGTATTGCATTTGTGCTAACTCAACTTGCAACTTTCCTTCAAAGGAACGTGCTCTTTGTGCAAATATGTCCAAAATTAACGCTGTCCGATCTAAAACCTTTATATTTAATATATTTTCAATATTTCTTTGTTGTGATGGTGATAACTCATCGTCAAAGATAACAAGAGTTGCTTGTATATCTTGAATTAATAATAGCAACTCCTCTATTTTCCCTTTTCCTAAAAACAATGCGCTATCCGGCAAATCTCTCTTCTGCTGAATTTGAGATATAACGTCTGCACCAGCAGTCTCAGCTAACTGACTTAGTTCATGTAATGAATCATTAATACTCCAATGCATCTTTTTATTTTTTGTCTCTAATCCAACTAAAATTGCTCGTTCCGAAAAATTTAAGTCGATTAAATTAGATTGATTTAGAAGGCGATTATCAATAATTGTAATTAAATACTTTAAGTCTAATCGTTCAATAGCTGAAATCGACAAGCTTTTTATTTCTTCTACTATAAAAGAATCTCTTTCTTCACATTCTCCCGTCAAAAATGCAATAGAAACTATAATATTATTCTGTGAATCATCCGCTATAGCTGCCATAACATCAAATTTCAAATGTTTTAAAGCAGATATATCATGGCTACTTAAATCAGATTCACCATTAGGGTGCGTGTGGATACATCTAACTCCACTTAATTTGCGATTCGAAACACGGATTTCAGGTAAACTTACATTTTTTATGCCACCAATTGCAATTTTAATAATGTTGCCACGTCTGTTCACATAAATGGCAATTTCTTTATTTAATTGCCTTGTAAAATCTAATAAACTTCTTGCCAAATCAGCAGTAATAATTTGATAAGAAGGAATTGTCATTTGATAAAGAGTTTTTAAATTATCTAAAATGCTCTTTTTTATTCCATCAGTATCTCCATATATATCGTCCATAAGTATCGCCTCCATTATGAAGAAATAACAGAGGCTGCTAATAGCCTCTGTTCCCTCACCAAAGTTATCTATTATTATATCACAAAGTTATAAAAAATATATACTATATAACTAAAGCAAAATAATAAAGAATTTGTTATAATAATGATTAAAATATTATAAATAAGGATGATGTTAAAAATGAAATGTAAATATTGCGATTACCAAGTACCAGAAAATGCGCACCTGTGTGCAAATTGTGGTCGAATACTAGCAGAAAAGAAAGAAAAAAAGCCCGTAAAAAAACGTAGTTATATTATTTTTATCATAATTGCTGTTGCTGTAATCTTTATCTGCGGGATGCTAGCAATGAATTTTCAAAGCTCTATGAATGGCAATCATTCCACTCACCCTTCAAACGATCTTGGTATATCATACATACAGTTTAAAAATCAGTTTAATGATAACGATTATGCAGAAAAAATTAATTTGTCTATTGGAACTGTTGAAAAAAAGACTGGCAGTGAAGATACCTATCATTATGCACTTTCAGATAAGCTTTTATTGATTGAAAAAGTAAATTCACAAAGCAATCATTTACGCCAAATAACATTAATAGGGCAGCCAAGCTCAATACAAGAAGATAACGTAAAACTGATAGGGGCGATGGGAATTATTATTGATACATTTAGTTCCGATCTATCTATCAATGACCGAAAGGAAATTTTACGTGATTTAGGCTTTAATGAAACTGTAAAAGATTTAAAAAGCATAAATGCAGAAACTATTCGTGGAAATATAAAGTATGTATTTAAATATAAAGAAAATCTTGGATTTATTTTTTCTGTTTCAAATAAAAATGATATGATATAAACAAAAATGTGCTTGTAAAGGATCGACGTCCTTTACAAGCACATTTTATTTTGAGAAATACTCCGAGATGCCTTTACTAATACCTTGTGCGATTAAGTCACGATAATTATCTGAGCTTAGCTTTTCTGCCTCATTTTTATTTGTAATAAAGCCCATTTCCACTAAAACAGCAGGAATTTCTGAGTTTCGTAAAACATAAAAATTCTCTTTAGCAATTCCTTTGTCTGTAGCTTTGATAGAATTAATCAAGCCAGTTTGGATAGAATTAGCTAATTTTTTTGACTCTTCATCATAGTAAAAAGTCATTGCCCCTTGAATATTTGGATTTTCATTTGAATTCGTATGAATACTTACAAAAATATCTGGTTGGTACTCACGACTAATATCTACTCTAGCTTGTAATTCTTCACGCAAAGAGCTTCCTCGCTCTGCTATATTCTCATCTTCATACCTAGTTAAGAGAACATTTGCTCCTTGTTTTTCTAATAAAGTTTTCAACTTTAATGAGACTGCTAAGTTATTATCGACTTCTCGAAAGCCATAAGATACAGCACCGGGATTTGTTCCTCCATGTCCAGGATCAATTAGTATTTTCTTACCAGCTAAGCTCTCATTTTTTTCATTTAATTTAACATCACTATTTAAATATTCTTTCTTTAAATTTTCCAAAAACGTTTTTGCTACTTTCTCTAAAAAACTTGATATTTGTACTTTAGCTTGATTTATATTTT
The DNA here is from genome assembly GCF_965318445.1 of Anaerosinus sp. Lineage (NCBI taxonomy): Bacteria > Bacillati > Bacillota > Negativicutes > Selenomonadales > Sporomusaceae > Anaerosinus > Anaerosinus sp. The sequence continues at coordinate 56,556 of NZ_CBDNNH010000004.1, forward strand.
CATTATTTAGAGAAGAAGCATATACATCATTTAATCCAAAATTCGATGCAATAAAACAAACAATTAAGATATAATATATTTTTTTCATTTCTCTAACTTTCTAATTTTTTATTTTTAAAGACATTAGAAAGTATATCTTAATTAGTGTTTTTTTTCAATAAGAATATTATGTAAATTAAGCACTTTTATTTCTTATAAGATATCTGATATTGGCTCTATATTATATCCTTGGGCTAGTATTTCTTCAATAAGCTCCGGCAACGCCTGGACAGTTGGTTCTGTAGGATGCATTAAAATTAATGCGCCATTTGAGAGTTTTTTCATTACACGATTCTTTATAACCGAAGGAGGAGGTCTCTTCCAATCTACGGTATCTACTGTCCACATCATTAGCGGATAACCAAGTTCTTCCGCTGCATTAATTACTGTATTGTTATATTCTCCATATGGTGGTGCATATAATTTGGTTTTTACTTGTGTTATTTCATTGATAATATCTTCAGCCTTTTGAATTTCTTCTTTATTTTTTTCTTTATTTAAATTATTAGGATGCGGATGACTATACGAATGATTCGCAATTTCATGTCCTTTAGATGCAATCAATTTAAGCATATCTGGATTTTTCTTCGCCCAAGTTCCGCCAATAAAAAAAGTAATATGTACATTATGAGATTCTAAGACTTCTAACATTTTTGGTATATATTCTTCTCCCCAAAAAACATTACACCCAAAGGCCACTCTTTGTTTTGTTGTATCACCGTGGAAAATTGGCTCCTTATTACTACTATTTTCAACTAAGAATTTATGAGAAAAAGGTAATGCAGATAAGAAAAATAGCACACTTAAAGCTAATACAATCTTTTTCATTTTAGAAATACGCAAACTTATTATCAAAACTCGCCCCCCTTTATCTCTAGAAAGTTTATTAAATTATAATATTAAAAAATATATTAATTTATGCTATACTATTTTATAGCATAAAGATTTTTTATTGAATATAAATAATCTCTTTGTTCAATCAATTATACATTTATCCACAATATGGATCATATAAAAATCAAATAGAAATATATATTTTTTTATATTATTTTATATAAATGAGGCTATTTAATGAATGACAATTTTTTTCTAAAAGATAATTCTAGCATTTTAAACAATAAAAACTTATCTCAGAAAAGTAAAAACCGTATGCAAAGTGTTTTAGCAAAAAACACTTTATCAGCATATGAAAGTGATTGGCGGGATTTTTATCAATGGTGTAAATATCATAATGTAGATGCATTAGGTGCTACAGAAGAGACTATTGTAAATTATATTAATGATTTAGCCGATCATGCAAAATCCAATACTATATCTCGTCGATTAACTGCCATTTCTGAAAACCATAAAGCTGCCGGCTTCATTGAAAATAATCCTGTAAAATCTAATTTAGTTAAAAATGCACTACAAGCAATAAAAAGAGAAAAAGGAACTATGCAGCAAGGCAAAGCTCCTATTTTAGTTGAAGATATTATTGAATTATCCATGTTATTTAACACCGAAGATATTATTCAATGTAGAGATAAAGCATTAATTTTATTAGGGTTTTCCGGTGCTTTTCGTCGCTCAGAACTAGTAAACATTCAATATGAAGATTTGACTTTCACCAGAGAAGGTTTAATTATTTTATTAAAAAATTCCAAAGCTGATCAGCTTGGCGAAGGCGAATATTTAGCAATTCCGTATGCTTCTGATAGAAATATCTGTGCTGTCACAGCTTTGCAAAAATGGATAGAGAAAAGCCATATCCATACAGGCCCTATTTTTCGCCCTTTCACAAAAAAACGCCAGCTAAAAAACACTCATCTTTCAGATAAATCTGTAGCATTATTAGTAAAAAAATATATGGAATTACTCGGATTTGACTCCAGGGATTTTGCGGGGCATAGCTTACGACGGGGTTTTGCAAGTAGTGCTGCCCAACATAATGTAGATGAACGGACTATTATGCAACAAACTAGACATAAATCTGAAAAAATGGTACGCCGATACATTGAGCAAGGAAATCTATTCAAAAATAATGCTTTGCGCAAAATGTTTTAAAATAGATTGCTATTGATAATTGATCCTGGTTGTATTTTTTCATTTAGATAATCCCTAGGATCAGTTGTAATTATTCTAACAATTTCATATTGCTTTTCATTTAATTTTCTTGTTACTAGAATTTTATTTGAAAATTCAATTTCGTTATATTCATTTTCTAGAAATTTCGGATCATCCTTAGAGAATAAAAACATGTCTGGAACTATTGTCCACATAACCATTACTGCTTCATCACCTTGCTGCTTTTATTTAATTGAATCATTTCTTGCAACTTATTCATTGCTTGTGATACTCCGCCAATTTCATTAATTAATCCATATTTAACTGCATCTTTTCCTCCTACTGAAGTTCCAATATCTCTTGATAATTCGCCTGTTTTATAAAGCAAATCCTTCCAACAATTACTTTTAATCTTTGAATGAGCTACAACAAAATTATTAACACGTTCTTGCATTTTTTCAAGGTAGTCAAATGAGCTTTGCGCCCCAATCACCATTCCGTTTAACCGAATAGGATGAATTGTCATAGTCGCACTTTCTACAATATAAGAATAATTAGCCGATACAGCAACTGGCACGCCTATACTATGGCCTCCTCCTAAAACAACTGAAACAGAGGGCTTGGATAAACTTGCAATCATTTCAGCAATAGCTAACCCTGCTTCTACATCTCCACCAACTGTATTTAATAAAATCATTAAGCCTTCAATATCTTTATTTTGTTCAATCGCCACTAACTGAGGCATAATATGTTCATATTTAGTCGTTTTGTTATTTGGTGATAAGATCATATGCCCTTCAATCTGACCAATGATTGTCATAACATGAATATTAGATTTTGCAATTGCAATCTCAGGTGTTCCTAATTCTTTTATATTATCTAATGGTGGATTTTTCGCAATACCTTTTGCTATATTTTTATCTGAAGCGTTTTTTTGATTATTTTTATCATGATTTTCCACTCAATCAACTACCTCCTAACTAAAATCTATGGTGGTAGTATGTTCAATTTTATCTATAAAATACAATTAGATATAAAAAAGCGAACTATTTAAATTGTAATAGTTCGCTTTTTATTATTTTTCTAAAATAAACCTATCATGCAAGAAAGTTATTGCATTTTTTAGGTCAGATGTTGCAATTAGCGCTGAAATAGACGTATGTGAATCAACCGTTTGAAGAATTTTAATGTTATTCTTAGACAGAGATTCTACAAAGCTAGCAATAACACCTGAAGCCTCGCGCATTCCACCACCAACGATAGAAACCTTTGCACAATAACTTATTATTTCAATATTTGTCGAATACATCTCTAAAATTTCTAAAAGTTGTGAGGTTGCCCCTGAATTTATTGTAAACACAATATAATCAGGATAAATATTAATTAAATCAATACTGATTCCACCATTCCCTAATAACCTAAATAAATTCATTTGCTCACTTTGAATAATATTACTTACTTTTACCTGAGATAAACCATCTAAATAAGCAATACCTGTTACAATCCGATCATGAATATCATCATCAATAAAATCACCAATCAGAGTTCCCTCTACATCAGAAAAAGTAGATTTGATTAAAAGTGGAATATGCTTTTGCATTGCAATTTCGACAGCACGAGGATGAATCACTTTGGCACCCTGATATGCTAACTGACAAACTTCATCATAACTCACCTTATCTAAAATCTTAGTATTATCAACCAATCTTGGATCTGCAGTCATAATCCCCTCTACATCTGTATAAATTTCAATTCGCTCCGCTTGTAATGCTACCCCTAATGCCGCAGCAGTTGTATCACTGCCACCACGACCTAAAGTTGTAAAATCATTAAATTCATTTACTCCTTGAAATCCACACACCACAGGTATTTTACCTTTGTTAATCAGTTGGAAAATACGTGTTGTATCAATTCTCTGAATTCTAGCTTTAGAAAACTGTGAATCTGTTATTATTCCTGCTTGACTTCCATTTAGCATTACTGTGTTTAAACCAGCCTTTTGTAGTGTCGCTGTCATAACAGCTGCTGAAATCATTTCACCACAGCACATAATTTGATCTAGTTCACGTGCATTTACACAATCATTTACTTCTTTTAATAAATGAATCAGCGTATCTGTTGCATAATTTTCTCCACTACGTCCCATCGCCGAAACAACAACTACGGGAAAGAAGCCCTCTAGCTTCAATTTTAGCACTTTTGCCAATACAAAACTTCGGCTTTCTTCAGTTGCAACTGAAGTTCCTCCAAATTTTTGCACAACAATACGCATACCTACACACCTCAAAACATGTTATGTTTGATCATATATTCCGCAATTTGCAAAGCATTTAATGCCGCACCTTTACGAATTTGATCACCAACTACCCATAAGTTTAAACCATTTTTTATTGAATAATCTTTTCTTATACGTCCGATGAAAACTTCGTCTTGATTTGATGTATAAAGAGGCATAGGATACTCCATTTCATCTGGATTGTCTTTCACAATCACGCCTTCAAAATTTGATAAAGCTGACTTAACTTCATCTATACTAAGATCATCTTCCAATTCTAAATTAATAGATTCTGCGTGACTACGATATACTGGAACCCTAATTGTAGTAGCAGTAATTCCCATTCCATAATCATCTAAAATCTTGTGTGTTTCATCAATCATTTTCATTTCTTCTTTAGTATATCCATTATCTTTAAAGACATCAATTTGGGGAATTAAATTAAATGCGATCTGATAATGTTTCGCTAAACTTGCTCCAGGTAGAATTTTTGCCTCAACAGGACGATTTTCAGCAATAGCCTTGACTTGTTGTTCTAATTCATCAATTGCTTCTTTGCCACCACCAGACACAGCCTGATAAGTCGATACAACAACTCTTTTAATCTTCACTTTATCATAAATCGGTTTTAATGCCATTGTCATAATAATCGTCGAACAATTTGGATTCGCGATAATTCCTTTATGATTCTTTATCGCTTCTGGATTTACTTCTGGCACTACTAATGGTACTTCAGGATCCATTCGAAATGCGCTTGAATTATCAATAACTACAGCACCACTTTTCACAGCAGCTGAAGCGAAAACAGTGCTTGCTGAGCCACCTGCAAATAAAGCAATTTGTACATCCTTAAATGATTCATTTGTTGCTTCTTCTACTACATAATCTTTGCCCATAAACTTTATTACTTTTCCTGCTGAACGCTTTGAGGCTAACAATTTTAAATTGGCAAAAGGGAAATTACGTTCTTCAATTAAACTTAAAAATTCTTGCCCAACTGCACCAGTAGCACCTAAAATAGCAACATTATATTTTTTCATTTATTCTGCACTCCTAACAATCAATTAATTTAATATATTTTCTAGTCCACATACTAGTGTATCTAAACTGACAACTTTTTTGCAAGCAATGACAACACCTGGCATAAATGAATCTCGATTAATAGAGTCATGTCTAATCGTTAGAGTTTGACCTAATCCCCCGAAAATCACTTCTTGATGCGCTACATATCCAGGTAAACGAACACTGTGAATATGTATTCCATCAAAATCAGATCCACGTGCACCTTTTATTTTTTCTACTTCATCCGGATGCCCTTGTGTTCTCATGCCACGAACTTCACTAATAAGTTCAGCAGTACGTAGCGCAGTGCCTGATGGTGCATCTAATTTTTGATCATGATGCAATTCTATAATTTCAACATCCGGCATGTATTTTGCGACTTCCTGTGATAACTTCATCATCAAAACAGCCCCAATTGCAAAGTTTGGTGCTATGAATGCCCCCACATTATTTTCTTTACACAGTTGCTCTATTTCTTTTTTATTTTCATCTGTCAATCCAGTAGTCCCAACGACCGGATAAACTCTATTTTTAAGTATAATTCTAATATTATTCATTACTACATTAGGATTCGTAAAATCAACAACGACATCTGCGCTGGTTTCAGTCAGCACCTCTTGCAAGTCTTTTTTTACATTAATTCCAATTTTATCAATTCCAATCAATGAACCAATATCATCACCTTTGGACATGACATCTACTGCACCTACAAGCATAAGATCACTATCATTATGTACTGCATTTAAAACAGCACGACCCATTTTCCCATATGCACCACAAACTACTACTTTTATCAACCTTATCCCTCCTAAAACTAATAATAAAAGTCAACTATATACAAAAAAAACTGATAAGACCATTCTCACCAGCTTTCTATATAAGGCAGCTCCTAGGGTTCAAGACCCTATTCTAGATGAGATAGCTCTCCACCAATATCCGGTGACAATCTAACATTTTTTCAATGTTAAACCAGAATCAACATTTTGGGAAATATTGAAACTTCGGCGACAAATCCTTTCAATCCATATCATCAAACCCCTTCTCCATGGAAATACTCTTATTTAATCGCACCTCTACTCCATCCTATGCAGGACTTCTATTTAATTTATGTACATTTTATACTAATTGTTCCAATAGTGTCAACCTAAAGTTATAAAACGATTAAATTAATTATACAAATATTCACGTTGAAAAAACATTTTTATATCATGCACATCATTTCTTGTTATTGCATATTGTACAGTAAAATCATGCTAAATCTATTTGGGAGGGTTTTATTATGAGTTTTTACTGTAGAATAAAAAACGAAGAATTAATTTGCGACCTAAAAAGGGAAGTAAACAGTGATATATTGTTATTAGGTGCTGATGGCTTTACTTATTTCGGTCGTTTACAAGCAATAGAAGATTGTCGTATGGCTGTTTTAACTCCAGCAATTACATCTGTAACTTCTGATGTAGAAATTATTACTCCAGGCGGGTGTTTAGTTACTGTCAATTTTGCTAGAATAGACTTATGGAGTATTATTGCTAAAGGTAGTGGTATTGTATGCGATCCTGTTTATAGTACTTTATCTTGTGATGATGACACACCAATTATAAGAGAAGGTCAAGACCGTGAATATGATTGTTTAGTTAGAAGTTTAAAACGCTTAATCGGAAACAATGTGGCTATTACTACCACAGGTGGATTTTTATTTGAAGGCGTACCTAGTGAAGTTTGTAGAGATCTAGCAATTCTTACTGTTGATGAAATTTTCATTCCTGGCTGTAATAAATTTATATCTGATAGAAATATTCGCTCCGTAGTGGTAAATTTAGAAGCGATTACCTCCGTTTCTGGTGGAGATACAAAATGTCATTGCTGTTGTAGATAAACGACTATGTTAAGAGGGAAAAAAGTTCTTGGTAATGTAGGCGTTGGCGTTACCTGCCCATTCTTTTGTGAGGCCAATGATGGGAATATATATATTGTAAAAACCAATAAGAAAAACATACCAGCACAAATACTAATTAGTGAATTTTTAGGAAAATTTATTGGAGAAAGATTAGAATTAATTTTTCCCCATAGCGATTTAATTGATATAAGCCAATTAAAAATGAATGAATCTTTTTTTTCTTTACAATTCGCTTCCCAATATATTCCTTATATAGAATATCTTAATCACGATCATTTAAAAAAGGCTATAAATATTAAGGAAATGGCTGGAGTAATACTATTTGATCATATCTTTCACAATCCAGACAGAATAATAAATAGAAAAAATCTTTTATTTTCGCATTTAGGTCATCGCATTTATGCAATTGATAATTCTCATCTATTTAAATGTAGCCATTGGAATAACGAAGTTTTAAAAAAACTTACCAAGCAAGTATCTGTATATCAAAATCATTTATACGGGGTACTATTAAGAAACTTCTTAACAAAAGAAGATTTTTATCCATATATAAACCGCATAAAAACGATTAGCAAAAATGAAATTTTATCTATTATCTCACAAATTCCAGATGAATGGGAAAAAGGGAACTTTGATTTAAACTATTTAATAGATTTTATTATAACAAGATTTGATAATATCGAAAAAATAGCAGAAGCTATTTTGCCAAAAACTAAAGAGGAACAACTTATATAAAATAAAAAGCTCTAGACAGCAATACTCATTTGTACTACTGTCTAGAGCTTTCCATCATTATGAAAACTCCCGTCCATCGTCCTCCGCCGGACTTCGGGACAAAATGTCCTGAACTTGTGGCCATACCCCCGGAAAAATAGCAGGACAGCGGGCGACCGTCAAAGTGCTTGTCCGTTGTTCACTCTATTTTGGGGTGTTTCTTCTCTCAAAATTGAAATGGGTGGGAAAGCCGTTTTAGAGCTTTCCCGCCTTGATTGCCCATCAGCAAAGACGTGGGGATTGTCAACGGCGGCACATAAAATGCGTCGTTCATCTTGACCGTTGCCTAGATCGACTGGCTTTGCTATCTTACTGGCTGTTCAAAGTAGTGCTTAGAATGTGATAAAACCGCTCCTTATCAACTGTTCGTGTTGCCGCTTTCAGAAGAAACATCAGTAACTTCCAATGGGCTTGTCCCGTGTATCGCCACACAGGAGCAAACGCAATTTTAGAAGCCAAAGGGTCTGCCCATGAGTTCCAGTTATAGTAAGGCTCCGGCAGTGGTTCATTTCCAAAGTCCCCGTCATCACAGCAGTCCGGCAGGGTCCAGGTAATTACAGAACAGCATGGTAATATTGTCATATTGCCAATTCCGATTAGCACAATTTCATGTGGGTTTTCCTTTATTTTTGATACAAGAGTTTATTGCAAAATCCCATAGGGCACCTCCTTGCTTAATTGTTTTTATATCGTCAAGGTGATAAATACCTTGATGACAGTCAATCCCTGTACGATGATGACCTTTATTCTTCCTGCTGTAAATTGTACTGTGATAAGAACAAAATCATTGCAAATTTTGTTTTTATGCTGGCAGTCAATACATTTACCCAGTTTTGTTGAGGGGGTGTCTTTTTGCAGTCGCAATGCGTCTATTGGGGCGGCAATCTGCCTTGCCCTGTGAATTGCCTCATCTACAGGGCTTACTATTTTATTTGTGTTTCGCTATCCATAAATTTAAATCAAATGCTACATTAGGCATATTAGCTTTGTCATTGATACATCGACAAGCCACTTCAAAGTATTCCCTCCTAATTTTTCTTGTATAACTCACTAATCCCACAACTCCCTTTACCAAAATAATACTATCTTCAACAAAAGAAAACATATTCCTGATCTTCCATAAGAAAAAGCCGTCCAACACGTGAACAGGCTATACAATACCACTTGTTTTTTAATTATTAGACCATCACAACCTCTACTATTTTTGTATATACTATCAAAAAGCAAGAAGGTACTAATTATGGATTGTGATCGCCTAAATGGCTTTATCATATAATTCATCCGCTTCCTTTTCATTTAATTCATCATTACTTCCTAATGATAAATCTAAATTTTTCTTATCAAAAGATAAATATATAGTTTTAATTTTTTGCTGTAATATATGCTTAATTTCATGAAATAAAGCAAACCCAAAAACATCCGCATGTTTATTTCTATCATTGATTAACAACAACGCTTTATCAGGATTGAGCCATTTAACAGCTCCATTTATTCCTGAGTTTTTCAAATAAGGTAATGCCACAAATGCCACTCCGCACTCACTAAATATTTGCTTTAATCTCGGGTAAAAAGCATCTGGAGATTTTGTAGTCATTTCTCTAATCTCAGATAGGACGCCGCGCATAAATTAGAAGTAGCATTAAATGATGGAGAAAATTATATTGACTGAAATATTCCATTTTCTAAACTAGCTGATATGTGGCTGACAGAACATACCCCTTTTATCTACGAGTCAACAGCCATACACTATAAAACAAAGGTCCGTCAATTGTCCAAATATTTTCCTTTCAAAAAAGCAAATCAACAACTAAAAATTTATATCAACAAAAAGATAAGTCATATGAAATTACAGAACCAAAAGCTAAAAAATCCATAAGAACAATTATAGTATCCGATGAATTTAGCTAAAAAATTAAAGTCCAAAAATATTCATCCACATTCATTTCTCTATACCCATACTTCCCTACTTGCTGAAGCAGGTGTTCCACTTACTTGGTCATTCAGACGATTCCGTAACGAAAGAAATTTGTCTATATATCACCAAGAAATTGCAAAATGATGCGGCTGAAAATTTGTAAATTTAATGAATGGTTACAAATAAAAAAAATAATTACTCGTGAGGTATTATATATACCGGAATGGTTATAATAGTAGTGTAAATTTTCTCCTCTCCCATATTGGGCGGCTTTCATGCCGCCTCTTTTTTTAGCAAAAATTTATATTCTCCCAATATTCTTTATAATGGGATTTCAATATAGGTTCAAATTTATTAAATAAAACCGTATCATTAATGACCTCAGCAGCCGCTAATCGAGCCTGTAATAATGTATCCGTATCCAAAAAAATGTCTGCAATTTTTAAATCATTTAATCCATGTTGCCTCATGCCAAAAAATTGCCCAGGACCTCTAAGTTTTAAATCCTCCTCAGCTAAGATAAAACCATCACTTACGGATTCCATAACAGATAATCTTTCAAAAGTATCTTTTGAATTGCTATGTGAAATTAAGATACAATATGATTGATATTCCCCTCTACCAATTCTGCCACGCAGCTGATGAAGTTGAGACAACCCAAATCTTTCTGCACCTTCAATCACCATAACACTTGCATTCGGTACATTAACTCCTACTTCAATGACGGTAGTAGATACTAAAACTTTAATATTTCCACAATAAAACTCTTTCATGACCGTATCTTTCTCATCTTTAGATAATTTACCATGTAAAAGCGCACACTTAACTTCTTTAAATATATTAGATGACAATTCATCAAAAATATCTGTCACTGAGACGGTATCTATCTTTTCAGATGATTCAATTAATGGACAAACAATATAAGCTTGACGCCCTTTTTCTATTTCACGCAAAACAAATTGATAAATTAAACTTCTTTTATCGGGAGTTCGCAAAAAACTTTTTATAGGTTTTCGGCCTGGGGGCAATTCCTTTATTAAGGATACATCCAAATCCCCATACACCGTTAATGTCATCGTCCTAGGAATTGGCGTTGCAGTCATCACTAAAATATCAGGAGATATTCCCTTTTCCTGTAATAAAGCTCTTTGTCTTACACCAAACCTATGCTGTTCATCCGTCACTACCAAGCCAAGATTATTAAATTGAATATTCTCTTGAATTAAGGCATGGGTACCAACGATAATATCAATGTCCCCATTTGCTAAAGCCAACACTATAGCTTCCTTTTCATTTTTTTTTAAACTTCCTACTAACATTCCAACCTTAATCTTATGTTGAGATAATAATCCTATTAATACTTGATAATGCTGCATTGCTAAAATTTCCGTTGGTACCATAAAAGCCCCCTGATACCCATTTTCAACTGTCTTTACCAATGATAAAATAGCAATAATGGTTTTTCCTGATCCAACATCCCCTTGCAATAAACGTTGCATAGGAATGTCTCTTTCCATATCGGCTTTTATTTCACACCAAGCTTTTTTCTGATCTTTTGTTAAAGAAAATGGTAGCATCTTGTATACAGCTTGGCTTAATTTGCTATCTAATAAGTGTTTTATCCCCTTATGATGGGTACTATTGATTTTTTTTACATAAACTAAAAAACATTGAATAAGAAATAACTCTTCAAAAACAAGTCGATGACGTGCAATTAATAAAGACTCTTTATTTTTAGGAAAATGAATTTCTTGCAATGATGTTATTTTATCTACTAAAGAAAATTTTTTTATTACTTCAACTGGCAAATTTTCAGGGACTTCCTTTATCCCTTTTAAAACTTCCTGCATTGTATTGCGTAAATTTTTTTGAGTAATACGTTCATTTACGGAATAAACTGGTAAAATTGCATTTGGTACAAAATCCTTAGCTGCTTGATCTAATATTTCAAACTCTGGATTATTCATCGATAATCGATAGTAACTAGCCCTTATTTTACCTGTTGCAATTATTTTAGAGCCAATACTCATTTTACTTTTTAAAAACTTTTGGTTAAACCAATCCAATTCAATAACACCAGAGGAGTCTTTCACTAAAACCTTCAATATGCTGAGTCCACGTCTTGGCATCGTTTCTTGCACATTGGTAATCGTACCGATAATTGTCTCTAAATTTTCTATAGTAAGTTGACTAATTGGTTTTATTACCGTTCGATCTTCATATCGCTTAGGATAATAAGTTAAAATATCTTCGATATTATTTATTCCAAGTGCTCTAAAATATTTAGCTTTAACGGCCCCTATCCCTTTTATTGTTTGTATTGAATCATTATATCGCAAAACAAATCCCACCTATTTTAAAATACCGTTTCTTCATTATCCCAATGAATTCATCAGAATAAGAGAAAATCCTCTTTTTCTCTAAAAAATGATTGCAAAACCTTTTAAAGATATGATAGAATAGTTATATTATTGTATAAGGATGATCTTGTCCTTCGTAAAAGGAGGTGGAATACATGGCAAGTGTTTGTGAAATTTGTGCAAAAGGTGAAGCTAGCGGTTTTAACGTCAGCCATTCCCATTTAAAAACTAAACGTACATGGAAACCAAACATTCAACGTGTACGCGCTGTAATGAATGGTGAGGTAAAAAGAGTGAATGTTTGTACTCGTTGCCTACGTTCCGGTAAAGTTCAACGTGCTATCTAATTAGCTAGTATAAAAATAAGAGGACTGATATAATCAGCCCTCTTATTTTTATACTTTTTTCATTTTTAAAAGAATTTTTTCTAAATCATCTTTGGAGAACTCATATTTTTCTCCACAAAAGTGGCATATAATTTCTGCTTTTTCTTCTTCAATGAGACTTTTTAATTCACTTTCGCCTAAACTGATTAAAACCTCTTCAATTTTCTCTCCCGAACATTGACAGGCAAATTGTAATTCACTTTCCGTGTGGAACGTAACTTCCATTCCTTTAAAAACAGCATGAATGATATCTTTTGCGTTCATTCCATCTTTTATCATTTTTGATACAGGGTCAAGGTTCTTTAAATTCATTTCTAGCTTATCAATAGATTCTGGCTCAATATTAGGCAAAGCCTGAATAAAAAATCCACCGGCAGCTAGTACGTCTAATTCTGGGCTAACTAAAACCCCTAATCCAACACTAGAAGGAGTTTGCTCTGATACCATTAAATATTGTGTAATATCTTCAGCAATTTCACCTGTAATTAATTCCGCACTCCCCGTAAACGGCTGCTTTAATCCCGTAAATCTTGTCACAGAGATAGTTCCTTGCCCTACACCCTCTCCTACATCAAGCTTGCCATTTTTCAATGGTAAGTTAACCTGAGGATAATCCACGTAGCCACGAACAAAACCATCGGCATTTGCATCAGCAACAATTTTACCAAGTGGTCCATCGCCTTGTATTTTTAACGTTATACATTCTTCTGTTTTTAAATTTGCTGCTAAGAGCAAAGCCCCCGTCATCGTTCTTCCTAAAGCTGCTGCTGCTAAAGGATAACACGCGTGCCTTTTGCTAGCTTCATCAACTAGTTGTGTCGTAACTGCAGCAAATATACGAATTCCATTTGCAGTAGCTTTCACTAAATGATTTTTCATTCATCCACCTCATTTATAAAGTAAATGCTGAGCCGACTTTTATCCGATGGCAAACGAGGTCTCATACCCCCGCTTCTTTAAGCGGAAGTAAAGACCTCGTAAGCCCCTGGATTACGCGTCTGATTTCAGCGGGAGTAAAACTCCTGCTGAAACAGCCTTGTTTATACCGACCCAGCAAAAAAATTTAAAAAGTAAGCTCCATCAAGGTATCTTTTGTATCGATATCTTTAATGCTTATCCTATCAGCCTCAATTATCGCAATGGTGGATTTCTTATCAGCTCGCTTTGACATAGAGGGTGAACCTGGATTTAAAAAGATTGTCTCATTTATTTTTTCCAAGACATTTGTATGAATATGTCCAGTAATAAAAAGATCTACTTTCAGGTGTTTTGCTAACGCAATTTTTTCTTTCTCACTAAACAAGTGACCATGCGTAACTAAAATCCTTTTTCCGTCAATCACAAGATAAGCATAAGGTGCTTGTAAAGGCATGTTAAGCACCATTGCATCTACCTCGGAATCACAATTGCCCTTTGCGATATGAAGTGGAATCGGACATTCATTTAAAGCTTCAACCAATGATGCTGGATTATAGTCATCTAAAATCGGATTTCGCGGGCCATGGTATAAAACATCGCCTGCATGAATGATGAAATCCGCATCAGAAAAAAAACTTTGATAAACTTTTTTCCATATTTCCACTGAACCATGTGTATCACTAATAACACCGATTTTCATGATAGATACCACCTTTCATTCCCCTGGAAATATATTACATGGATTTTAATAAATTAGCCATTTCAATCGCTGCCATAGCACCGTCATAGCCTTTATTTCCAGCCTTTGTGCCAGCACGCTCAATTGCTTGTTCAATATTTTCTGTTGTCACTACGCCAAAAATTGTTGGAACTCCGCTAGCTAAACCAACTTGAGCAACGCCTTTAGCAACTTCATTACAAACATAATCATAATGTGTAGTTGATCCACGAATCACTGCGCCTAAGCAAATAACTGCATCATATTTTTTGCTTGTCGCCATTTTTTGAGCAAGCATTGGAATTTCATAAGCACCTGGCACCCATACAACATCAATATCTGCATCATCTGCCCCATGACGCTTTAATCCATCTAATGCACCTCCCAATAGTTTGCTTGTAATAAATTCATTAAACCTTGCTACTACAATTCCTACTTTTAATCCTTCTGCTGTTAATTTACCTTCAATAATATTAGCCATTCTTTACGTCCCCCTCATAACCTTTCAACATATGTCCCATTTTTACTTTTTTTATAGATAAATATTTTTTATTAAACTTATTCGCTTTGATTTCTAATGGTACTCTCTCTACAATTTTCAATCCATAACCTTCAAGCCCAGCACGTTTTTCAGGATTATTTGTTAGCAGTCGAATGCTCGTTAGCCCTAAATCAGAAAGAATTTGCGCCCCAATTCCATAATCTCGTAAATCTGGTGCAAACCCTAATAATAAGTTTGCTTCAACTGTATCTTTTCCTTGATCTTGTAATTCGTAAGCCCGAATTTTATTTGCTAAGCCAATGCCACGTCCCTCTTGACGCATATATAATAAAACGCCTTGACCTTCTTCTTCTATTCGTTCCATAGCCCTTGCTAACTGGTCTCCACAATCACAACGTAAAGATCCAAATACATCTCCTGTTAAGCATTCAGAATGTACTCGAACCAATACATTTTCTTTATTTTCTACATCTCCCTTTATCATCGCTACATGACATTTGCCTGTTAGTCTATCTTCATATGCAGCCAATTTAAATTGACCAAATTTGGACGGGAGAGAAGTTGTAGCAACGCATTTGATAAAATTTTCTGTTGATTTGCGATATTTAATTAAATCGGCTATCGTAATAATTTTCAAGTCATGCTTTTGAGCAAACTTCAATAAATCAGGTACGCGTGCCATTTTTCCATCATCATTCATAATTTCACAAATGACTCCTGCAGGAGTAAATCCTGCTAATTTAGCAAGATCTACAGCAGCTTCAGTATGCCCTGCACGTCTCAAAACCCCGCCATCTACTGCCCTCAAAGGGAAAACATGTCCAGGACGACGTAATTTATCGGAAGTAGTTTTCGGATCTAAAATTGCCTTTACTGTATAAGCACGTTCATATGCGGATATCCCAGTTGTTGTATCATATGCATCTACTGAAACAGTAAAAGCAGTTCCATTCGCATCTGTATTATGCATTACCATTGCATCTAATTCTAATTCATCTAATCTTTTTCCATGCACAGGCATACAAATTAGCCCTCTACCATATGTAGCCATAAAATTAATCGCTTCTGGAGTAACCATTTCCGCAGCCATAAGAAGGTCGCCCTCATTTTCGCGTTCTTCATCATCAACAACAATAATCATTTTACCTAATTTTATATCTTCTATTGCCGATTCAATCGAGCTAAAACTCATTATATTCCCTCCATTAAAATCCATTTTCTCGCAAGAAATCCATAGATATACTTGTTGTTTTCTCTTCTTTTACCGATAAATTCAGCAAACGTTCTACGTATTTTCCGATAATATCATTTTCAATATTAACAATATCTCCAACAGCTTTCTTTCCTAAAGTCGTCATTTGCGCACTATGTGGAATCAGAGATACTGAAAAATACGAATCTGCCATCTCAACAACCGTTAAACTGATACCATCAATCGCTACAGACCCTTTTTCAATGATATAACGTAATAAATGGTCTGCAACTTTTATTTTTACAACAATTGCATTATCATCCTTTGTCATACTTAGAATTGTTCCAATTCCATCAATATGACCACTAACGATATGCCCCCCAAATCGATCACCTAATGCCAAAGTTCTTTCTAAATTTACAACATCACCAATCTTGAGCTGTGATAAAACAGTTCTTTTTACTGTCTCTGGCATAACATCCGCTGTAAAGTCATGTTGATGATAACGAACAACCGTAAGGCAAGTTCCATTGACTGCGATACTGTCTCCTATTTTTACATCTTCAAGCACTTTTTTTGCCGTAATTGTAAGTTGAATTGATTTAGCACCAGATTGAATTGCCTTTACGATTCCTAATTCTTCAATAAGCCCTGTAAACAATAACCTATGCCTCCTTATCTTACATAGCCGGTAATTAAAATATCTTCATCAAAGCGCTCCGTAGTAATATCATTTAACTGATAGGCATCTTTCATATAAAAAGTTCCTTTTCCGCCTACCGGAGAAGCTGCATCTGTTCCGCCAATAATTTTAGGTGCAATAAAGCAATGCACCTTATCCACTAAATGTTCAACAAAAAATGAATAATTTATTCTTGAACCACCCTCAACCAAGATACTACAAATATTTTTTTCAGCTAAAATTTTAAGTAGATCACTTAAATCAACTCGATCAGCTTTTTCCTTCGTCACAATCACTTCAATTCCTACTTGAAGTAAAGCCGCGATTTTTTCTTGAGATGCTCTTTCTGTAACCGCAAGAATAGTATGTGCACTTTTATCCGTTATAACAATAGAATCTAACGGAATTCGTGCCTTGCTATCGACAATGATGCGAACTGGATTTTTTCCCAAGTGGTCTAGTCTTGTTGTTAACGTAGGATTATCAGCTAAAACAGTCCCAATTCCAATTAAAATTCCATCATATAAATCACGTAATTGATGTACGAATTTACGTGATTTTTCATTTGTTATCCATTTTGAATCCCCAGAAACAGTTGCAATTTTTCCATCTAAGGTCATCGCCGTTTTTACGACAATAAAGGGCATTTTATGTACAATCCACTTTAGAAAAACTTCATTTAGTTTCTCTGCCTCATCGCGACATACACCCTCAACCACTTCAATTCCTGCTGCTTTTAATTCTTTTAATCCATTTCCTGCAACCAGTGGGTTCGGATCAGTCATCGCTACAATGACTTTTTTTATCCCTGCTTTTATTATCGCTTGGCAGCAAGGTGGTGTTTTCCCATAATGCGAACACGGTTCTAACGTAACATAAATATCTGCACCTTTTGCTAACTCTCCTGCTTGGTGTAGCGCATGAATTTCAGCATGCTCTGTTCCAGCTTTTCTATGCCAGCCTTGTCCCACAATTCGATTATCTTTTACAATAACGGCACCAACTAATGGATTTGGCGTTGTTCGCCCTGATGCATAGGCAGCGATTCTTAATGCTTCACGCATATAAATTTCATCCATTAAATCATCTCCCTAAAAATAAAGAGACTATTAAAAAGAGATTCATCCCTTTTAACAGCCTCAGACAGACATACCTATAGTAAATAAAAATTCCTATAAGCTAAGTCTTTTTTCATCCAGACTATACTGTCGGCCTCGGAATTTCACCGAATCTGCCAAAAGGCTCGCGGGCTTTACCGCCGGTAAGGAGTTTCACCTTCCCCAAAGACTGCTTAAATTATATATAAATAATAATTAAATTCTAACATCGTGCACCAAAATAATCAAGTAAATTTATCATAGATTCTTACTATCGGAAGATTTTACAATTTCAGATAAAACTCTTTTTACTAAGTCATCTGAAATATCATTACGAATAATTACCTGCCCAATCGAGTTCATCAATACCCACTTTACTTTACCACTCGTCACTTTTTTATCCCGACCAATAAATTCAAATAAGTTTTCAATCGTACAATCAAAAGCATATAAAGGCAACTGAAATTTTTGTATGATCTGAATGACTCTATTTAAAACCGTTTCATCAATAAGCCCTAAATAGTGACTTAATAAGGCGGCTCCATGCATTCCTATCCCAACTGCTTCACCATGATTATATTTTTTATAACCCGTATCACTTTCAACCGCATGCGCAATTGTATGCCCAAAATTCAAAATAATCCGCAGTCCAGCTTCCTTTTCATCTTTACTCACCACATCTGCCTTTATCTCACATGAACGCCGAATTATATGAGATAATGTATTTTTATCAAGTTCCAATATTTTTTGACTATTTGTATCTAAATAATCAAAAAACTTATCGTCAGCAATAATCCCATATTTAATAATTTCCGCTAATCCTGAATAAATTTCACGTTGCGGAAGTGTTTGTAATATCTCTAAATCAATCAGAACAAATTTAGGTTGATAAAAAGCACCAATCAAATTTTTACCTAACTCGTGATTAATTGCAACCTTTCCGCCTACACTTGAATCTACTTGCGCTAATAGGCTGGTTGGAATCTGTATAAACGGTACACCACGCAAATAAGTAGCAGCAATAAAGCCTGTTAAATCTCCAACCACGCCCCCGCCTAATGCGATTATCGGAGATTTTCTATCTAACCCCAATTCAATTACTTTCGTATAAATTTTTTGTGCGATATTAAATGATTTTGCCTGCTCACCTGCATGAACAACAAACAAATCGAATGCAAACCCATTTTGATTCAGGATATTTAATAGTTTATCCCCATATAAAAGTGCTACATTACTATCTGAAATTAACAAGCCTCGCTTTGAAAAAGAAAAGGATTGCATCAGTACTTCTAATTGGTCCAAAAAACCTTCACCAATATGAATATCGTAACTCTGACTACCAAGCACAACGCTAACCTCTTGCACGTAAAATCCCCCCTTTTCTCATAAAATCAATGATTTTATCTGTTACTTGTAACGGCGAAATATTGCTTGTATCAATCACACAATCCGCTTTACGATAAAATTCTATACGAGATTTTAGCAACTCCTCAATTACCTTACGTCGATCAACCGTTTCTAATAAAGGACGTGAATTTCTTCTGCTAGTTCTCTCTAAAATAGAATCAATTGAAGCAGTTAGTGAGACAACAACTCCATTTTGGCTTAGCAAATTCATATTATGTGGATTAAGAACCACACCTCCGCCAGTTGAGATAACTGCATGATGATATTTGGCAATAGTTTTGATAATTTCTGTTTCTCTTTCACGAAAATATTTTTCTCCATATTTTCGAAACATTTCCGGAATACTCATCTTATTTACAGCTTCAATCTTATTATCAGTGTCGATAAAAGAATACCCTATTCTATTAGCCAATAATCGTCCAGTACTCGTCTTTCCTGTGCCCATAAAGCCAATTAATATAACATTTTTCATCATATCACCTATTTATTCTTGCTATGTAATGATCTATTGCTGCCTTTAAGTCACAAATATTGTCTCCACCAAACTTTTCAATTAACAGTTCCGCAAGCACAATTGCCGTCATTGCTTCGCCTACTACTGAGGCTGCAGAGACTGCACAAACATCGCTTCGCTCTGTATTCGCTTTTACTTCTTCCTTAGAGTTTATATCAACCGAAGCTAATGGACGCATCAAGGTAGGGATTGGTTTCATTACAGCTTTAATTACAATAGCTTCTCCATTGCTCATGCCACCCTCAATTCCACCTGCATGATTTGTTTTTCGATAGACGTTCTTATTCGCATTATAAAACATTTCATCATGGGATTGACTTCCTGGTAAATTGGCAAATTCAAAACCTTCACCCACTTCTACCCCTTTAATTGCTTGTATAGACATTAGCGCACTCGCCAATTTTGCATCAAGTCTTCTATCCCACTGAATGTGGCTCCCCAAACCAGGAATCGTATTAAATACAACTATTTCAAAGACTCCACCTAAAGTATCGCCATTTTTCTTCGCTTGATCAATTGCATCTTTCATTTTCGCTTCAGCAATTTTATCACAACAATTTAATTCTGATTCTACTTTAGATTCTTTCAATATTGTATAATCTATATTCTTAGGATTAACTTTAACACCACCAATATTAGTAACATGAGATCTAATTTCGATTCCACAAGCTGATAGCAAACATTTGGCTATAGCTCCTACAGCAACTCTTGTCGCTGTTTCCCTAGCACTTGCTCGTTCTAAAATATCACGAATATCTTCACGATTATATTTTTGGCTGCCAATTAAATCAGCGTGACCTGGACGAGCTGCTGTCACTTTTGCTCCTGCAACGTTACCAAATACAGACATTCTTTCTTCCCAATTAGACCAATCTTTATTATTAATTCTAATTGTAATTGGATCTCCAATAGTTTCACCAAAACGAACACCTGATAAAATATCAGCTTTATCCGTTTCTATTTTCATTCTACCTCCACGACCATAGCCCTGTTGGCGCCTCGCTAAATCGGTATTAATTTTATTAATATCAATTTTAATACCCGAAGGTAATCCTTCTATAATTGTAACTAAGCATTGCCCATGAGATTCTCCTGCAGTTAAAAAACGAAACATATTATATCTCCTTTTTCATTTTATTTCTATTAAAAAACTGCGTCTAACCTAATTGGTTTTAGACGCAGATGATTTTGTTGCTTTTGCATTTTCTCCAGATGAATCCTTTGAACTTCCATAACAGTAAACAACTAATGCTAAATCACTTTCCACAATATTTCCTTTTGCCGATGCTTGAATCGTAGAAATACTTGTCAATCGATCTAGTCTATTTAAAGCTTGCAAAAATTTCAAGAAATCGAAATAATCACCGCTTATTTTTAAAGCTATCCTAAACTCACGATAATTATTTTTATCAACTAGTTCACCAGGAGTAATATTGTTAATTTGAATAGATGACTGTATAGCAATTTTTGAAATCTCATCAATAAAAAGGCTGACATCAGGATTTTCAGGAATCATCTTATTTATTTTATCTAATTTACTATTTAGTTCATTATCATAAGCGTTAATATCAGGATGGTTACTAATAAAATCTTCTATTACTTTAATTTGTTGCTGTTCTAATTCCAATTGATTATTTAATGTACAAATTTCCTCACTCTGCGGACTATAGATGAAAAAGTAGAAAATTATATTTAAAATGATTAAAATAAGTGAGAATAATGTCAGTTTATATTTTAACTCAAGTTTTGTCAATGATAAATTCATTTCTATAACTCCTTGAATTTTGCAGTAACTTCAAATTGAGTAATCTCCTGATTCGATACTTTGGTAACATTTGCACTGGTCAAAGATACCTCAGTAAATGCCTTATTATTTTCAAAACGATTTAAAAAAGTTGCTAATTGAGGATAACTAGAGGCATTGCCTTTAATTCTAACAACTTTTTTTTCATCCATATGAAATTCAGTCAACCAAACATTAGCTGTGACCAGCTCACTTATATTTGATAAAACTGCATATTCCGCATTTATGTTCTTAGAGATTCCTGTCACTACTGCATTTTTTTTATTAATAACCTGTTGTTTTTTTTCAGTAATTTCTTTTTTTTCAATACTTTTGGTCATAAGCTGATAACTTTCTTTGGCTGAAAGAATAGTATCTTGCAATATAGCAGCTTGAAAAAGCATGAAAAAATAAATTCCAACCCAAGCAATAACAAAAGAACTCATAACTATCGTAATGAATCGTTTCAATGGAATTTGTTTTCGCCGTTTTTCAGGTGGTAATAAATTAATTTTAATCATACAACATTACCTCTCATTGCCAATCCAACTGCAATTGAAAATTGTGGTGAAACTTTTTTAATATAATTAGAATCAAAGGAATCATTAATCGTTAAGCAAGCAAAAGGATTATGCCGAGCAACCGGAATAGAAATCAATTGCTCCAGCTGCTGCTCTAGACCATTAATTCTCGTACCCCCACCAGTAAGAAAAATATTATCGACAACAGCATCTTTGTTTTGTACACGATAATATTCAATCGTACGCAAAATTTCATCTGACAGTTCTTGGACAATACCCTGTAATTCTTTTGCTAAAGTTATCAATAATTCATTTGCAGTATCATCTGCTTGAATTAAATTTTGCTGACTTTGCTTTAACATTTCCGCCTCTGCACTATCTACAGATAAACTTGATTGAATAATTTCCGTAAAGCTATCCCCGAAAATAGGAATATTTCTTGCCGCAATTGGAATATTATTTTGAAAAATTAAAACTTGTCCATTTTCCTTACCAATATCAACTACAATATAATTTTCTACCGTTCGTATTGTTCTTGTTAAGGCAAACGATTCTCCCTCAATTGCAACAATATGTAAATTCAATTCTTGCATCATTTTAACATTCTCATCAACCACGCTCATTGGTGCTGCTACAAGCATAACCGGCAATATTTCTGTTTCATTATTCATATTACTTTCTAGAATGGCAAAATCATAATAGTAAGTATCAGCTTCATAAGGCACATATTTTTCAATATCCCATTTTACAGCCTCTGCCAATTCTGTATCTGGCATTTTAGGAAATTCTACTCGACGTTCAAATATATCGCGACCTCCTATAGACAAAATAACATCCTTAGATTGAATCCCATGAAGTTCTATTAAATGTGTTATCGCCGAAAAAATACGTTCATATCTACTCATATCATCATTATATTTCTCACCAAATAAAGGTGCATAAGCAATATTTTTCAGAATAAACTCATCAGATTCCATTTTTAATTCAATCATTTTCACATAAGAATTTCCTATATTAATCCCCAAAATAGAATTAGGCTTTGAAAAAAGTTTATTTTCTATCCAATTTAGAATTTTCTTTTTATCTTTTAACATGTCTAGGATTTGCCTCCACAATATCAATTGCTTTACCTAACGCAATGAAAATATCAACTTCATTTTCTGTTTCATACAATTCAAGCCGTGTATATAAATCTCCTTTTTCAGTCGTTACATAGCATGGTTTTAAACGATTAAGTGCTAATACTGCGATATCAGTTTTACATTGCTCGCATTTGCAAACACTCTGATTTTGCTCTAAAAAACCGTCCAAATGCTGAAAAACAAAATCCTCCATACAATTTTTAATCTTCATAAAAGCACCTCTAGCATTTTTATTTATCTAAGGTCTCCAATAAACAACATGCATTTTTTCTTCAGCGTCTACTTGCATTTCCACAATATATTGACTTCTTGATTTTTCACTAATTCCAACAGCTAAAATGCTTGCTTTACCTCCAGTATTATACACTCGAATTTCACATTTGCCAGTTGAAAACTCTATCGTTTCTATAATACCAGAATTATTTTCTTTTGCATATTCCTTATTATGTATTAATTTTACAATTGCATAATTTGCTCCTGCTTTTGCTAAATATTGTGCTTGAATATTAGATAAATGCAGCTCCTCAGTAGCAAAATTTACATTTACTAAATTCATACAAGACATAACGATTGTCGTTAATAATGTGAGAAGAATTAAATTTATAATTGTACTAAACCCATATTGATTTTTCAATTTCTCACCTACAAAGAATTTTCATTAAAAATATTTAAGGCAGTAGCAACGGTATGTAATTTTAAAAAAACTTTTTTGTCCTTATCGCTTGCGCAAATTTCAATAAAAATCGATTTTGCTGAAATTCTTTTAAAAGTTAACCCAGTAATTGTACTATTACACATTTTACTTTCACCAGTCATCGGTTGAAAATCACAAGTCAATCTACAAATACCTTTCGTATTATCTATCCTATAAATCGTTTTTTTCTCTTCTTTCCTATCTTTATCTATATATAGATCAGTAATAATAGTTAAAGTATCATCTGTTATATCAAATTTTTTTGCATAGGTAAAATCTTGTACTATACACTCTAGTGCATAACGCATTTCTGATTGCAAAGCAATTCGTGTAACTAAGAGCGTATTTTGTTTTATCGCTATATCTGCTATAGGAACAACACATGAAGCTATCATGACATGCAAAGTCAATGAAATTAATAAAGCAACCAAAGAATAGCCGTTTTCTCTGAAAACAATTTTAAAATAAAATATCTTTAGACAATAATGTTTCAAACGTGACATTATATAAAACGCCCCATTCTTGCCAAGCTACAATTACTTTAACTTTGTCCATGTGAAAAAACTCTTCATGTGTAATTGTTGTTGTTACTTCAAAAGTCGTATGATTTTCGATTACCTGCCTTACTGAACTCGTATAATCTATTGCCATTAAATCGGCCTTGGTTAAACTCTCAATTGCTACTTGTGCAATATTCGCTGCATTCATACGATTTTGCGCATTCATGTTTTGTTTTATTATCATTTGCTGAGTAAATAAAAGAGAAGTAATTGCTGTCAAAAGAATACATGAAATCAGAACTCCAATTAATGAAAACCCTTTTTCATTCATCATAAACAATCTCCACTATCTATTGCGTTCGGATTCGCCCTACGCGGTCAATAATAATCAATCGATTTTTCCCATCTTTATCTTGCAAAGAAATCGTACATGGCTGATTGATTTGCCCCTTGTAATTAAAACTGATAAAATTCTGTTGATTGTTTGAAACAATTTTTATCCCACCTGGAAAATCTATCCTTTTTAAAATCTTTGTGCCACAACAAATCATATACCCTGAATTATTTCCCTGCAAAAGATTCAACGTAAGTACTAAATCTGGCATTATTTGGGGATGACTTGTATTTCCTCGCAATGAATTTAACGACATTTGCTGCATCCAACGCAAATTCATCACAAGCTCATCCGTTGCAAAATTTAATTGATGCTTCTCCGCAATATTTTGTTTTGGCAGTCCAATTAAGCAAATAATCCCTAAAATAGCAACACAAATCAAAAGCTCAATTAAAGTCACTCCACGCATCAGCGATTCACGTTAAAGAAAAATACCATTGCAAAATTTCAATTCCATAGATATAGACGATCCAAGCAGAAATCGCAATAAATGGGCCAAACGGTATATAATCCTTACGGCTTTTGATTCGTGTTGCTATTAATAGGACACCAACAATCCCACCTAAGATAAACGCTAACATTAATACGAGCAAATTCATTTGCCAGCCCAGCCACAAGCCTAACACAGCGGCAAATTTGATATCTCCTCCTCCCATTCCCCCTCCACTTACCATAGCAATAATAAATAACAATCCCCCACCGACAAAGAACCCAATCCCCATACTCAGCCAATCTAAAGGATTCACCAGCAGAGAAAAAGATAACAAACCTAAATCAGTGATTAAATCACTATGTTCAAATAATAAATTTATCAAAACACCAACGATTCCCATCGGTAATAAAACCTTGTCCAAAATCAATTGATGGTCATAGTCAATAAACGTAATTACAACTAAAAATGAAATAAAAATCAGTGCTTTTAATAATTCTAAACCTAAGCCAACCTGATAATAAGTAAACAAAAATAAAAAACCAGTTAATAGCTCCATCCCTGCATAACGAGGCGATATAGATGTTTTGCAAAAACGACATTTTCCCTGTAATACAAAATAGCTAAGTACCGGCACTAAATCTAATACTTTTAGTTCATTTCCACACGACATGCAATGTGACGACGGAAAAACAATCGATTCATTCTGCGGCAATCGGTAGATACATACATTGAGAAAACTACCGATTAATAAGCCTAAAATAAAAATAAATGCAAAATCCAATGTTGTACCTCCTTTAGATAGATTCGGATAGTAAATAAGCAACTAAGCAAAAGCTTAGTTGCTTATTTGTAGAGATTAAAACCTCATCACGTTCCTGATGATGCAACATAACCAAAGTCTTCCGCTACTTTTGCAGTACCTCCAACAGTTAATGTACCACGACCAGTTGTAGTATTAACTCCATATGCAGTTTCCGCATCCAATGTTGTAGTTGAATTTGCCTTTAAATACAAACCACCTTTAGGTGATTTTAATTTAGAAACTTCAGTAGTTAAATAATTTTGTAAATCTGTTATAGTAGCAGGCATTTTACCATTGTCTGCTTGATATTGAACGGATGCAGAATCAATCGTTCGCAAATCTGCTTGAACTCTAGCTGTATTCGCCTTTGCTGTAGATTCATTAAATCTAGGAATCGCAATAGCTGCCAATACACCTAAAATCGCAATAACTACCATTAATTCAACTAAAGTGAAACCTTTTTGGTTCATTCGTTTACGAATTGCTTGTATCATTTGTTTCACCTCCTCTCATTAATTTTCTATAGCATTCCTCTATTGCAAATTAGCCACCAACGTTGTTTACTACATCAAACATTGGTAATGCAATAGAAATAACAATAGATCCAATAATTAAGCCAAGGATGACAATCATCATAGGCTCTAATAGACTGCTTAGTCTTGAGACAACATCATCGACATCATCTTCGTAGAAATCGGCAATTTTTCCCAGCATCGTATCCATCTGCCCTGTTTCTTCGCCAACGGCAATCATTTGTACGACCATTGGTGTGAAAACCTTGCTGGAATTCAGCGTATCGGATAGTGTAAATCCGTCCCTGACATCGGTTTGTGCAGCGGTTAATGCATTGACCAATTGCATATTTCCGGTGATATTTTTTACAACATCAAGTGCCGTGATAATCGGTACACCACCATGTAGTAAAGTTCCCAATGTACGACTAAATCGTGCAATCGAAATTTTCCTAACTAGCATGCCAAATACAGGCATGCTGAGAATCATTGCATCAAAATATAGTTGGTATCGCGGAATTTTATAAATTCGTGTTGCGCCAAATACCATCGCAATAAGTCCGATAATCACCAGCCACCAATATTCTTGAAAAAATCCGCTTACACCTAATAAAAACTGTGTTGGTAACGGTAATTCAGAGTGCATGTTATCAAACATACTCTTAAATGTCGGCATAACAAACGTCAAAATAAAAATCACAACTAAAACGGCTAAGCAAATGACTACAACCGGATATGTCATTGCCGATTTAATTTTTTCGCGCATTTTGTAGTCTTTTTCTAGATGCACTGCCAGACGATCCATTACATCGTCCATTACGCCGCCGACTTCACCGGCAGTAATCATATGTATCATAATCGGTGGAAAAATATGTTCATATTTTTTTATTGCTGAACTAAAGGTATCCCCACCTTGAATTTGTTGATAAATATCTTTTAAGGCATTCTTTAATACTGGGTTATGCGTCTGTTCAATGAGAATACTTACTGCTGTTACCAAAGGCAATCCTGCATTAATCATAATTGACATCTGCCTACAGAATATTGCAATTTCTTTCGGCTTTACGCCACGCAACTTACTAAAGAATTCATTAATATCTGTTGTTTCCTTTGCCTCTTTAATTTGAGTCACAAAATAACCTTTTTCACGAATAAATGAAGCAACTACATTTTGAGAATCTGCAACAATTTTTCCGGTAATTAAAGTACCTCCGCGATCTCTCGCTTTATATGTAAAAGTTTTCGCCATATTTATACTCCTATTAAATCAATGGATTAAACTAATCGATTGACGGGAGAGTTTCTAAGTAAGATATCTGGATCATTTGCACATGCCAAAGCATCTTCCATTTTAATTAAATTTTGTTGAACAAGATTTTTCAGCGCCATGTCCATCGTTTGCATCCCCAGCTTTGCACCGGTTTGAATACTTGAAATGATGTGATGCGTTTTCCCCTCACGAATTAGATTACGGATTGCTGGTGTAGCAATCATAATTTCTAACGCTGCAATCCGTCCATCGCCATCTTTTCTAGGTAGGAGCTGTTGTGCGATAATTCCTTGCAAGGTCATAGATAGCTGAACTTTTACTTGTTGTTGCTGATACGGCGGGAATGTATCAATAATTCTATCCACCGTTTGTGCAGCATCACAAGTATGCAACGTAGCAAAAACTAGATGCCCAGTTTCTGCTGCGGTAATCGCTGTCGAAACTGTTTCCGCATCGCGCATTTCTCCGACTAAAATAACATCTGGGTCTTCACGCAATGCAGCACGCAATGCATTACCAAATGATAATGAATCTGTATTTACTTCCCTTTGATTTACAATACTCTTATTATGTCTATGCAAATATTCCACTGGATCTTCCATAGTAATAATATGCGAATACTGGGTTTGATTAATCAAATTAATCATTGCCGCAAGCGTTGTCGATTTTCCTGAACCCGTAGGTCCTGTCACAAGAACCAACCCACGAGGTTTTAACGCTAACGTCTTTAAAATATCAGGATGTCCTAAATCTTCAAGCGTCGGTATTCTATCAGCAACTAAGCGAAGGACAATGGCTATGGTTCCTCGCTGTCTAAATGCATTCACACGAAATCTTCCATATCCAGATAAAGAATAGGAAAAGTCAACTTCTCCATACTCCAAAAAATGTGCCTTTTGGTTATCATTTGTAATGGATTCAAACATCTCTCTTGTATCGTTCGGTAATAGTCGATTATGTTCTGAAAAAACAAGTTTTCCATTAATTCTAAATGCAGGCTGAATTCCGACTGTCAAATGCAAGTCAGAGGCTTTTTTTTGTGCTGCCTCTTTTAATAATTCATCAATTTTACTAAATTGTTGATTTTTATAAATCTGCGTAAGCAACTTTCATTACCTCTTTCACCGTTGTTTTTCCTTCTAAGACTTTTTGTATGCCATCTTGTCTCATACTAATCATTCCTTCAGAAAAAGCTGCATTTTTTATTAAATCTACTGATGCATGATTCGTAATTAATTCTCGAATATTCTTTGAGATTGGCAATACTTCATGAATTGCTAAACGCCCTTTATAACCAGTTCCACCACAGCTTGGGCACCCTCTACCACGATATAAAACAGTATCACCGTCACACATATTTTCCATAAACTCATATTCTAGAGAATCTTTTTCTAGTTGATAAGATTCTTTACATTCAGAACAAATTACACGAACTAACCGTTGGGCAATAATCCCTAATACCGAGGATGAAACAAGAAATGGTGCAACGCCCATATCAACTAAACGAGAAATAGCTCCAGCCGAATCGTTTGTATGTAAAGTACTTAAAACCAAATGTCCTGTCAACGCTGCGCGAATTGCAATATCAGCTGTTTCGCCATCACGAATTTCCCCTAACATAACAATATTAGGATCTTGACGTAAAATAGAACGCAAACCCGCAGCAAAAGTTAATCCAGCTTTTGGATTAATCTGTACTTGATTAATTCCATCTAAACGATATTCAACAGGGTCTTCTACTGTAATAATATTCTCCGTCGACTTATTTAATCCCGTTAAAGTAGAATATAATGTAGTTGTTTTTCCCGATCCCGTAGGACCAGTAACTAAGATCATTCCATATGCCTGATTATATAATTTACTATATCGATTAAGATTGTATTCAGAAAAACCTAAACTCTTAATATCAACAATTACAGAACTTCTATCTAAGATTCGCATTACAATTTTCTCACCTATAACTGTCGGTAATGTCGATACACGCAAATCGTAATCTTTGTTGTTTTCAACATATTTAATTCGTCCATCTTGAGGGATTCGTCGTTCTGCTATATCTAAATCACTCATTATCTTTATTCTTGACACTAATAAAGCATGCGTTTTATAGGGAAAAGAAAAAAATTCTCTTAGCGCCCCATCTATTCGATAACGAACTCTAAGCGCTGTATCCGTCGGCTCAATGTGGATATCACTCGCACGTTCTTTTATGGCTTGGCTAATAATCGTATTTACTATACTAATTACAGGAGCATCATTCGCCGTCTGAACCTCCGATATACTTGCTACATCCTCAGGCTTAATAATACTAGACGCTTTGTTTACAAGTGCTTGAACACCATAAAACTCATTAATTGCACGCAAGATATCCTTTTCAGTAGCAATCGCAGGAACGATATCCAGTCCACTAATCGTCCGAACATCATCAATTGCATAAAAGTTTGTCGGATCCACCATTGCAATGGTTAATTTTTTGCCATTTTTATCAATTGGAAGAATACTATACCTTTCAGCAATCGCTTGTGGTACCAATGCAATAACTTCCGGGTTTATATTTAAACCGGTTAATACCACATGAGGAACACCTAACTGTATCTCCAATGCTTTAATTAAGGATTTTTCAGTCACATATCCCAAACTAATTAAAGCTTTTCCTAATCGCTCCTTTGTTGTTTTTTGTACAGTTAACGCCTTATCCAATTGCTCTTGCGAAATTACATCTGCGTCAATTAAAAGGTCTCCTAGTCTTTTTTTCACAATTGCCATAATAAACTCCTCATGTTCTCACTACAGTTCCTAGTACTTTAGCTCTAGAACATATTTTCAATATTCTTCTTTTAATATATAAATCCTGCCAAAAAAGAAAAAAAAGTAAGAAAATTTATACTTTTTCACAAAACTTGCAACATTTTTTTAGTATTTGGCATAATACCCGTCCAGATTTTAAATGATTCAGCACCTTGCTCAACTAACATTTCCGCCCCATTCATAATTTTATGTCCGTTTTGCTGAGCTTCGCTTAAAAATTTTGTAATTGAGGGATTATAAATCAAATCATAAACAACAATCCTATTTTTAATTTTATTCCATTGAATAGGTGGCTTTTCTTCCAAATTGGGATGCATTCCTAATGGTGTTGCATTAATTAACAGCGACATATCAGTTAATTTACTTTGAAACGCGTCCGTTGTCCAATCCTGAGCCTCAATAGCTAAATAATCTTTGAAAGCATCTACTAACGGTTGCACTTTCAATGGATTTCTAACGCCAATCACAATAGATTTTATTCCAGCTTTAATTAAGCCCCAAATTACAGCCCTAGCAGCACCACCAGCACCAAGCAAAACAGCCTGTTCATCTTTTATTTTCACCTTATGATTATAGAGTGAATTAATAAACCCGCTGGCATCTGTATTAAAACCTTTTATCAAGTTATCTTCAAAAAGAATTGTATTGACTGCACCGATCATCTTTGCATTCTCATCTATTTCATCTAGTAACGAAATAACCTCAATTTTATGAGGAATCGTCACATTAACCCCTCGATAATTTAATGCCTGCAATCCTTTAATTGCCTCTTTTAACTTATGCGGATGAACCAGCATTGCCGTATATGCATAGTCAAGTCCAGAATCTGTTATTGCGATATTTTGCATTAAAGGTGACAAAGAATGCTCAATTGGACATCCAATTACTCCAATATTTTTTGTTTTTCCTGTTAACATAAAAATCCCCAATCATTATTTATACTTTTTTAAAATCTTTTTTTCAAAAATGCGCATGATTTTCGTTGTCACAAATTCATCCTTACTTAGCGGATTCACTAAAATCGTAAATAAACCTGCACAATTTCCACCTAGTATATCAGTAAATAATTGATCCCCGATAACTGCAACAGAATTTGACGGCAAATTCATTTTTTTTATACAACTTTTAAATCCTTTTCCAAAAGGCTTCCAAGCCCTGGCAACATAATAAGCATTTACTTCTTTTGCTATTCGCGATACACGCGTGGAAAAATTATTAGATAAAAAACATATTTCGAACTGATGAACATGGACTAGATAAAACCAATCGCACATTTTACTTTCTAACACATCACGATTCCAATGAATAACCGTATTATCTAAATCTAAAATCAGCCCACGAATTCCTTGTCTCCTCAATTCCTCTAAATCAATTTCAAAAACAGACTTTCGTACTAAATCAGGCATTAAAAATTTTTTGATATGAATTACCTCCAAATAAAATTAAATTGTAGAGTAATTTCCACGCAGTTGAATTGCTTCTGCAATATGCTGCTCCACAATTTCTTCACAGTCCGCTAAATCCGCAATAGTCCTTGCAACTTTTATAATGCGATCATAACTTCGTGCAGATAAATTCATCCGCGTAAATGCCTGTTCTAATAAAATCTTTCCTTTCGAGTTTATTAAGCAAGTTTTCTTTAGGTGTCTATGACCCATCTGCGCATTACAAAAAAGGTGATAGTTTTCTAAACGTTTCTTTTGAATCGTACGGGCTTTCTCCACTCTTGCTCTAATAACTGACGAAGACTCTGCTACTTTTAAATCTGTGAACTCCAAATACTCTAATCTAGGAACATGAATATGAATATCTATTCTATCTAATAATGGGCCTGAAATCTTTCTAGTATAGCGTTTAATTTCCGCTGGTGTACAAATACATACTTGCTTTGTGTCACTTAGAAATCCGCACGGACAGGGATTCATCGCTGCAATAAGCATGATCTTTGATGGGTACGTAATAGATGCATTGGCTCTTGCAATTGCTACTTGTCCATCTTCTAAAGGCTGCCGTAACACCTCTAAAGCAACTTTGCTAAACTCCGGTAGCTCATCTAAGAAAAGTACACCATTATGACTTAATGTTACTTCTCCTGGCTTTGGTATACGTCCACCTCCAATCATACCTGCATCTGATATGGTATGATGAGGGCTACGAAATGGGCGGCTTCTTATTAAACCAGCGTTATCTTTTAATAAACCCGCAACACTATATATTTTTGTAACTTCTAGCGCCTCTTGACTTGACATTGTCGGCAAAATTGTACTTACTCGTTTCGCTAACATCGATTTACCACTACCTGGCGGTCCGACCATAAGTACATTATGCCCGCCAGCAGCTGCGATTTCTAGTGCTCTTTTTGCGGCAAATTGTCCCTGAACATCAGAAAAGTCATCTGATAATGAATCAACAATCGCCGTAGTACTGTTCTTATTGCAAGGCTTTAAATTTTCATCACCATTAATATAACGAATAAGCTCTGATAAGTACTGTGGTGCATATACCGTTAATCCTTCTACCAACAGAGCTTCATTCGAATTTTCTGGAGATACAACAAGCTTTTGAATTCCTTGCTTTTGACAATGAATTGCCATTGGCAAAAGACCTGCAATCCCTCGTAATTTTCCATCAAGTGATAACTCACCGGCAAACATTGTATCTGCAATCGAATCTTGAGAGATAAATCCAGCCGCGACTAATAAACCTATAGCAATCGGTAGGTCAAGGCCAGAACTATCTTTTCGAATATCTGCTGGAGCTAAATTAATCGTAGTTTTTCTTGCTGGCAGTCTAAATCCAGAATTTTTAATTGCAGCCCGAACCCGTTCTCTTGATTCTCTTACCGCAGCATCCGCTAAGCCAACAATATCAAAACTCGGCAAACCATTTCCCATATCAACTTCAACATTAATTAATATGCCATTTACTCCAAGTGTTGTAGAACCTAAAGTTTGTGCAAACATCTATGTACCTCCCTATCGACCATTCCCCTCCCAACGCTTAAATAAATCGTGTTCAACAGATATTAAATCGCATATTTTTCCGACAAGCATATCAACTAAATCTTCTATTGTATCTGGTTTATGATAAAAAGCTGGACACGCTGGGAGAATTTTAACGCCTAGCTTTGCTAGTTTTAACATATTTTCTAAATGAATCGCATTTATCGGTGTTTCTCTAGGTACGATAATTAAAGATCGTCCTTCTTTTAATGTAACATCAGCAGCACGAGTTAACAAATTATCGGAAATACCATTTGCTATACAGGCCAACGTTTTCATAGAGCAAGGAACAACAATCATTGCATCATTTTTAAATGAACCACTTGCGATACTCGCCCCTATATTATTTACTTCATGTAACACATCTACTTTTTGACGCAGTACTTCTCTTGTAATATTCATTTCATAGTCAAGCACCTCCCAACCACTGTTACTAACAACTGCATGAACTTCACAACGCTGCTTTCTTAATACATCTATTAATTTTAATGCATATACAGATCCACTTGCACCTGTAATTCCTATTATTATACGCATATTTACTCCTATCTAAATTTCAAACCCATTGATAATATGATTTACATCCCATGAATGATTATTTTTCCATACCACCTCAATAATATCAAAGCTAAAATGATAATTTTCCTCTTCTATCGTAGAGATATATACTTGTGCCACTTGGATAATTTTACGTTGCTTTTTCCAATTCACAGCTTGTGATGGTACGCCATAATTTAAACTTTTTCTTGTTTTTACTTCAACAAATGTGATAAGCGATCCCTTTTTCACGATAAGATCAATTTCCCCAAGCTTTATTTTATAATTACATTTTAATATCTTATAATTTTTCGCTAATAAATAATCTGCTGCAATTTTTTCCCCTTGGATTCCAAACTCACGATTATTCATTTTTAAACCTTCTTTAGCTAAAAAAGTTTAGGCTTCGCTTTTTGATCCATTCGATATACATAAGCTAAAACTTCAGCAATCGCTTTATATAATTCAGGGGGAATTTCCCTATCTAAATCAACTGCCATCAGCATAGCTGACAACGTTTTATTTTGATAAATCGGAACTGCATTTTGCTTTGCCGCTTGAATAATATTTTCCGCGACATACCCTTTCCCTTTTGCTACAACTTTTGGTGCAGTAAATTTTTCTTCATCATAGCTTAACGCAATCGCTTGCTTCCCACTAATATTTTCTTTATCCATATTGTTTTTCACCTATTTCATTTACTTTTACATCTGTTAAGGTAAATGGTAATTTTTTAAAGGCAGTCTCCAGCTCAGGGATAAATTCACTAAAAGAATTTACACTTTCTTCATTTGAAAACGCTAAACGGAGATTTAGCTTATCACCTTCATATAAACGAAAGATTACTTCTACTGCACCAATATTTTCTGTAATTAAACATATTCTTAACCATGTTTCAGCTTCTTGTTTTTTATTGTTCTTTTCTTCAGCCTCCTGATGATAAATGTGAATATAGGCAGGATATTGATGTTCATTATCGCCAAGATAGATAGGTGACATAAATGACATAGATTTTTGATTGCCACTTACCTCTACCTCAGATTCTAAAGCCTTTTTTAACCCATTACAAAAGTCCAAGATATTTTTACCTGCATTTTGCAATTTATTTTGATTTAAATCTAAGAGTTTTGTCAAATTCGTAAGTTGGACAAACGCCCAAAGCTTTGGCAACTCCGGCAAATTTTCTTTCACCGCCGCTTGCCGGATTGAAAACGGAATGTTTTCTTCAGCCATAGTTAATAATGTTTTAAGAGTGGCAACATCTTTTTCTGATAACACACTTTGTTTATCATTGATAAAATTCTTTAGTAAAGTTACATCTTCTTCCGACAGCTCTTTGTTACTATTCAACAATTGCATTGATAAATTTTTCAATAGCGCCTGTATATCCTTGCTATTTATCTGATTTGCCAAATTAGAATTTACAGCATTCGCATTTTGAGAATTTTTCTGTCCAATTTCTAAGTTTTCATTTATATTTTGCTTTCCAAGTTGCTCTGTATTCTTCGTCCCTTTTGCCA
This sequence comes from Anaerosinus sp., assembly GCF_965318445.1. NCBI lineage: Bacteria > Bacillati > Bacillota > Negativicutes > Selenomonadales > Sporomusaceae > Anaerosinus > Anaerosinus sp. The sequence continues at coordinate 92,252 of NZ_CBDNNH010000004.1, forward strand.
ATCCTTCGCCCAGATTCTTTTCAGTTAGAACTTGTCCTTTAGCTGAATTTGCTAAATTCTCTTGTTTTACATTCGGTGTATCTTTGGAAGAATTCGTTACAGTTTCATTTGCATTTTTCTTTGCATCAAGAACTTCACTATTATTTTTCTCTTTCACTTCATTTTTAGATAAATCTTTATCCTGCGCCTGTCCTTGCTTAGTCGGATCCTGCTCATTCGCAATAGATTTTTCTGCAACTTCTGCTCCAGAATTCTCACTTTTAGCTGAAGGAATAAAAAACTTAATCAGCTGTTGTAAAATATCCGTCTCTGGTGATTTTTGTATTGGCGCTTGAACAAGCGAAAAATTATTCAGCAATAATAACTGTATTTCTTGGGGAAGCTGATTAAACTCTTTTCCTTCTAACAATTGCAAAGCAATTTTATTTAAATTCGTTGCATTAATCTCTATCCCATTTTCTTTTCCATTCAAATTTAAATTTGCGAACAATGTTTTAAAGATTTCAGGAAGTTTCTCTATTGAACTTTGTGTAAACTCAACCCCTAATTGTTCAAGAAATTTCGCTAAAATAGTTAACTGCTCCAAACAAACTTTCTGACTTTGAATTGTATCTGATAAGCCTTGGCTTACAGAGGATTCTAAGGAAAAAGAGCTTTGCAATATTTCATTCATCATTTTTTGTAACGCTGGAGGAAGTTCTTGCTTTACGTCCATCTTATCTAAAATAGTCTTCGTTAATACATTTAATGTGCTTTGTACGGAGTTTTCGATATTGACTTCGGTTTTCGGTTGAAATGACGAAGCACTGCTAACATTGGGCTTACTCTGCGTACTAGACACTTGACTTGGACGGGCAACGCCGCTCACATTTGTATTTACATTATTCATCGACATTGATTGCTCACCTCCAAAGATTTAATTGGTTCAAAGGTTCTGCGATGAAATTCGCACGCTCCATAAGTTTGAATCGCTTGGATATGCTCTGCTGTACCATACCCTTTATTTTTAGCAAAACCATACATCGGATATTTTTTGTCAATTTGATCCATCAGTCTATCTCGTTCAACTTTTGCTACAATAGAAGCTGCTGCAATTGATGCACTTAATGCATCCCCTTTAATAATTGAGATGGATGGAACAGCTAATTTATCCAACTTAACTGCATCAATTAATACAGCCTCCACCTGTGGCTGTAATTCATCTATGACCTGATACATCCCCTGAATTGTCGCCTGATAAATATTGATTTCATCAATAACCTTTTCAGAAATAACCGCTCTTTTTATCTTGATTGCATGATCTAAAATAAACTGATAAATAGTTTCCCGTCTATTTTGTGAAAGTTTTTTAGAATCATTAATATAGGGAATATGTATTCCTAACGGCAATATCACCGAAGCAACGACGACGGGACCGGCCAATGGCCCTCGCCCAGCTTCATCAACGCCAGCGATAAAATTTATTCCTTTTTTCTTTAATTGAAACTCATAATGATATAACGTTTGTACACGGGCCTTTTCCAACTGCAATTTATCCCACTTTTTAATCAGTTTACTTATTGTACTACGAGGATCATTACGCAGTTCATCTATTTGATCACTTGTAAGTTTATCTAAGTTTATTAATTCAGCTAATTGAGCTGACGTTATTTTCTCCATTTTCCTACTAATCTCCAAAAATATTTTTAACATTTAATATTCGGTTAATAATAATAAATCCCTTTATCAATCAATAGAAAAGAACTGTCGACATTCATCGACAGTTCTTTTCTATGCTTCTTTTAATTCACTAAGTATCACTTGATCTATTTCATCTACATCAGCAATCTGTACACTAATAATTTCCTTGCTTGCCGTAGGAACATTTTTCCCTACATAATCAGCTCTGATCGGCAGCTCCCTATGTCCGCGATCAACTAATACCGCCAATTGAATAATACGCGGCCTTCCCATATCGATCAATGCATCTAATGCTGAGCGAACAGTTCTCCCTGTATATAAGACATCATCAACTAAAATAATAATTTTTCCTGTGATATCAACAGGAATTTCTGTTTGGTGAACGACCGGTTGATAAGCTAAAGTAGATAAATCATCACGATATAATGTAATATCGAGCGTTCCCACCGGAACTTTTACCCCTTCAATCTTTTCTATTTCTTTCGCAATTCTCTCCGCAATCGGAACACCACGCGTTCTAATGCCAACAAGAATAATATCTTGTATCCCTTTATTTTTTTCATTGATTTCATGTGAAATACGCGTTAGTGCACGTTTGATTGCTTGGCTATCCATAAGCACAGTTTTTTCAATAATATTTTTCATATAAACTCCTCCTATCGCTTCATCTTCAACCTTAAAACTTTTAGAATCTTTTCCATATCCTCCGGCAATGGAGCAGAAAAAAACTTTTCTTCCTCTGTAATTGGATGAATAAACTCCAAAGTAGCAGAATGAAGTGCTTGTCCTTCAATTTTAAACGGTGACTTTAACGTACCGTATTTAGGATCTCCTAAAACCGGATGCCCGATATAAGTCATATGTACTCTAATCTGATGTGTTCTTCCAGTTAAAAGGCTACATTCCACTAATGTATATTCAACAAAACGTTCAAGCACTCTAAATTTAGTTATCGCATCTTTGCCACCTTCAAAAACAATCGACATCTTTTTCCGATCCGTGACATGACGACCAATTGCCCCTTCAATAACGCCCTCATCTTCTTTAATATTTCCATGTACAATCGTTAAATATTTTCTTTGTGCTGTCTTAGCTTTTATTTGGGCGGCTAAATTCAAGTGTGCAATGTCGCTTTTTGCAGCAACCATAACACCTGATGTATCTTTATCGAGTCGATGAACGATTCCCGGTCTAATTTCACCATTAATTCCAGATAAATCATCACAATGAAATAGAAGCGCATTAACTAAAGTACCCGTATAATTTCCAACTGCAGGATGTACAACCATACCTCTTTTTTTATTTATTACAATCAAATGCTCATCCTCATATAAAATGTCTAATGGGATATCTTCAGGTACAATTTCTACTGGTTTAGGCTCCTCTATTGTAACATCTATTTTATCTGATAATTTAAGCTTATAATTTGATTTCACAACTCTGTCATTCACAAAAATTTGGTTTTGTTCAATTTTTTTCTGAATATGCGAACGCGATAAATTTTTTATATGATCTACTAAGTAAAGATCCAATCTTTGATTTACATCATTTTCTGTAATCATAAAGGTAAATTGATTACTCATTTTTTTCTCCCTTCATCTTACAATCTGCATAAAACATTGCAATAATAATCATACCTACGCCAACAACAATAAAAATATCTGCAATATTAAAAATAGGCCAAATTTTAAAGTCAAAAAAATCTACAACTAATCCAGTCCTTATCCTATCTATCAAATTCCCTACAGCTCCGCCAAAAAGCATTCCCACACCAAGTCTAAGCATTTTAGATTTTTGAGGGATGCGCGGATATATATATCCTGTCATTAAAATCATAATTGTAGCAATTAAAATAAAAAACAGTCGCTGATTTTCTAATATTCCAAAAGCCGCTCCTGGATTTAATATATAGGTAATATGGAATATCCCTTCTATCACAGGAATAGAATCTCCTAATTCCATACTATTTTCAATAAGAAATTTACTAATTTGATCTAACAAAATTATCCCAATAGCTAAAAAATATATCGGCACACGCGTTCTCCTAACACAAATTTTTTCATTCTTACATTGCTTTATTATATCATCTTGCTTAATTTATTAAAACTTACTACTTAAATCAATTCTGCGTCTTCTAAAAACAACCCTTTATTTAATTATCGAAAAAGATTTTAGCCATCTACAAAAAGAAAATTCAGTAATCCTTTTTCTTTGAAAATATAAAATAAGCCCACAAACAATAAGAAGTAAAGTAACAAATATACTGAATTGGGGGGAGCAGAAAACATTCTCACCTATGATTGAATAAATTAAAATTCCTGGAATTTGTCCAATTCCAGTCACAATAATAAAATAAAAAATTTGCATTTTGGATAGCCCGCAACTATAACTAACCACTTTAAAAGGTACAATGGGAATAATACGTGCTGCTAGAACACCAAATAAACCATTTTCCCGGATATAATCATTAAATATTGTCAAGTAATGTTCGGGAACAATCCTTTCTATGATAACTTTCCCATAAAATCTTGACAATAAAAAATCTATAATCGCACCTAATAATGCCCCAATCCAGGAATATAAAGCCCCTAATTGCCAACCAAATAACCAAGAATTTGCCAAAGTAATAATCATTCCTGGAATAAAAGGAAACAATGACTGAAAAATCATAATAAGAATGCTCATGATAGGCATCCATATTCCATATGAAATTAAAAAGTTCTTCATTTCTTCAATATTCGCACTTCGCAATATTTCTAATACATCTTTGCAAAATTTCTGTAATTCCGGAACTAAATAATACAAAAAGAATATCCCAATGATGGATAAAAATCGTATTGTTAAGCCTTCTTTATTCTTCACAGTATCTCCTCTTTAAGTTAATTAAACCTATTACAAGTTACCTTGTTTTGCTTCAATGATATGAAGGATTTGGACAATAAAATCTCCAATAACAGGTAAATTCAATACAATCAACCGACTTAACAAATCAATAAGAATTGCAAAAACAATTGTAGCACCTACAGCTATTCCTAATCCTTTAGAGATCCCAGCCAAAAAATTCAAATAAATGATTTTAGATGGTTTTTGTAATAAATCAATATACTCAGCAATTCTCATAGACTCTAATCGATCAGCTAACTTATCTATTTGTTTATCCAACTTATTCATACGCTCATTTTCCATGACAAAACCTCCATTTATAGCATTGCCATTTAATATAAGAAAAAACGGGCTAAGCCCGTTTTTTCTTATATTAAAGTTGTTTTACAACTTCAGCACAACGTTTGCATAAAGTTGGATGTTCAGTATCAGCGCCTACTGAATCATCATAAATCCAGCATCGTTCACATTTATCACCTTCGGCTAATGTTACCTCAACGGCAATTTCTTTTTCTGGATTTTTATATACGCTTTCTCCTAAAGCTTTATCAGTACCTTCAATAACATTTACTTGAGAAACAATCAAAATTGAAGGTAAAGCTTCCTTGATATTCATTAATTCACTATATGTTACTCCATCTGCATAAATGTTTAATTTAGCATCTAACGGATGTCCAATCACTTTATTGCGGCGAGCAATCTCTAATGCTTTTGTTAATTCACCACGCATAGCTAAAACATTACTCCATTTTTGTTCTAACTCGGCATTCAAATATTCAGTCTGTGCTTTTGGCCATGATGCAAGCTGTACGCTGTCAGGCATCCCGGTTTCTTTTTGCATATACTTCCACACCTCTTCAGAGGTAAAGGTAAGAATCGGCGAAATCATTTTGACTAATGTTTTTAAAATTTCATACATCGTCGTTTGAGCTGCACGTCTTTCCAGAGAATTTGGCAAAGATGTATATAAGCGATCCTTTAAAATATCCAAATAAATCGAACTTAAATCCACTGTACAGAAATTATGAATCGTATGATAAACCACATGGAATTCATAATTTTCATATGCCTCAGTAACCGTCTCGCGAACTTGTTCCAAACGTAATAGCGCCCATTTATCCAGATCTTTTAATTCAGCATAAGCTACTTTATCTTTGTTAGGATCAAACCCATTTGTATTGCCAAGAATATAACGGAACGTATTACGAATTTTCCGATAAACTTCTGACATTTGTTTTAAAATATCTTGCGACAAACGAATATCTGCTTGATAATCGGCTGATGCAACCCATAAACGTAGAATATCCGCACCAAATTTACTAATAATGTCTTTTGGAGCCACGACATTTCCAATAGATTTAGACATTTTACGACCATCACCATCAACGACAAAGCCATGGGTCAGTACAGCTTTATATGGTGCTTTACCACGCGTTGCAACTGATGTTAATAGGGAAGATTGGAACCAACCACGATGTTGGTCACTGCCTTCGAGATATAAATCGGCCGGCCAAGCCAAACCTTCGCGCTGTTCTAATACAGAAGCATGACTTGAACCGCTATCAAACCACACATCCATAATATCGCTTTCTTTACGGAAATGGTTATGACCACATTTCGGACAAACAAAGCCCTCTGGTAAAATTTCTTCTGCAGTTTTCGCCCACCATGCATTAGATCCTTCTTTTTTAAATAAGTCTTTTATTGCATGAATTGTATCATCATTAATAATATGTTCATTACATTTTTTGCAATACATAATTGGAATCGGCATCCCCCAAACACGTTGACGTGAAATGCACCAATCATGACGATCTGCCACCATATTATGAATTCGATTTTCACCCCAGGCAGGAATCCATTTTACATCTTCAATTGCTTTTAAAGCCGCGTCCCTAAACCCATCAACAGAGGCAAACCATTGTTCAGTAGCACGATAAATGATTGGATTTTTACAACGCCAACAATGTGCATATTGGTGACGAATGGAACCATTGCCAAGTAATTTTCCCGATGCAGCTAAATCCTTAATAATTGGTACATTTGCATCATGAACAAGCATACCTTCATATTTCCCAGCCTCACTTGTAAATTTACCACTAGCATCTACAGGGCTGATAATCGGTAATTTACATCTCATTCCCGTTTCAAAGTCATCTTGCCCATGTCCCGGTGCTGTATGAACACATCCGCTACCTTGTTCTAATGTTACATAGTCGGCAGTTACAACCGGAGATTGTCTGTCAATGAATGGATGAGCAAACACCATTCCGGCTAAATCTGCACCTTTTATCTTCGCTAAAACCTTATATTCATCTTCAATTTTGCACTGTTTCATTACACTTTCAATTAGACCAGAAGCCATTAAATAAACTTCTTCGTTTACTTGCACCCAAGAATATTCAAATTCTGGACTAACTGCAATTGCAACATTGGCAGGTAACGTCCAAGGTGTCGTTGTCCAAATAACAGCATAAACCTTACTTGCATCCACGCCACTCGGTAAATTATTCTTCGCATCAATTAAAGGGAATTTTACAAAAATTGCATGAGATTTTTTCTCTGCATATTCAATTTCAGCCTCTGCTAAAGCCGTTTCACAAGAGGTACACCAATAAACAGTTTTAAGCCCTTTATAAATATGGCCTTTTTTCGCCATTTCACCAAATACTTCAATTTGCTTTGCTTCGTATTCTGGTTGCAAAGTCACATAAGGATGGTCCCAATCGGCCTGAACTCCTAAGCGTTTGAAATCCTCTCTTTGAATATCAACATATTTTAACGCATAATCTTTACACTCTTTGCGTAAAGCTAGTGCATCTAATTCATGTCGATTTAACCCTAAGATTTTTATTGCTGCGTGTTCAATTGGCAATCCATGTGTATCCCAGCCTGGAACATACGGGGTATCAAAGCCCTGCAATGATTTATACTTCATAATAATATCTTTTAATACTTTATTTAAAGCATGTCCCATATGAATATTTCCATTCGCATATGGAGGCCCATCATGTAAAATAAATTGTGGCTTGCCTGATGCTTGCTGACGTCGTTTTTGATAAATATTTATTTCTTCCCAATGTTTTAACATTTCCGGTTCTCTTTGTGGCAAATTACCGCGCATCGGAAATTCAGTATCTGGTAAATTTAAAGTTTTACTATAATCCAAAATATTTCCCTCCAAAAGTAAGTAAAATAAAAAAACCTCTCCATCCCCAAAAAGGGACGAGAGGTTATTCCCGTGGTACCACCCTAATGACTTATCTCATAAAAAGCCACTTTTGACGTTATAACGTTCGTCATTCGGCGCAATCTACTTTACGTTCAATCCGCAGTTCAAGAGTGATCTTCATTAACAACTTCTATCGAGCTCCCACCATTTCCCGACTCGCTGAAAAAAATGATTGCTAATTACTCTCTCTATCATAACTATTTAACATATAATGAACAACTAACTACGAGATATTATACAAAATTAATATCTCGTAGTCAAATTCTTTATTAAATTATTCTTCCTCTGCCTCATCAGAATCTTTTAATAGCTCTAATTGAGTCAAAACCAATGTACGCATTCTTGTTCGATAAAGCTGTGATCTCTGGTTTATTTCTTCATATTCAGTCATTTTTTCTTTTACTTTTAGATTTGCTTCATCAAGCAAACGCTGTCCTGTAGCCTTTGCTTCTTTTATAATGAGCTCTGCTTCTTTTTTCGCATTTAATTTCACTTCTTCTGCAGTTTCCTGAGCTACAACTAAAGTATTATGTAAAGTATTTTCCAAATGCTGAAAATGTTCAACTTTAGTTTTAAGTTTATCAATAGAATCCTTTAAGTCAACATTTTCACGATATAGTTGCTCATAATCTTTAACAACCCTATCTAAAAACTCATCAATCTCATCTTCATTATAACCGCGAAAACTTCTTTTGAATTCTTTATTATGAATATCTAATGGTGTAAGCATGCATACTCCTCCTCAAATATCACTTTATATGTATCTTTTTAATACAATACTAATTCTACCTTTTTTAGTTTGTCCACGGATTTCCTCTACTTCAACTCTGCCTCGCCCACGCATTGAGATAATATCCCCAACTTTTATTGTCTGTGAAGCGCCTTTGATTGATTGCCAATTTAGTTTTACTTTTTCTGTTGCAATATCCGCAACAATTTTACTACGTGATGAACTAAAACCTGCTGCAGCAACTGAATCAAGTCGAAGCGATGCTACAGTTGCCCTAATCTCTTTACACCGCTCTTCTTTAGGTTCAATTTCACTTAAATCACATTCTTCTACACTAATACTTGCCGCTCCAATTTGAATAAAATTCTGCATAACATATTCATAAATGGTGCTATCTAATAATATTTTGCAATGATCACTTTTCACTAATAGATCACCAAGGACATTTCTTTCGATACCAAGGCCAATTAAAGAGCCGAGGATATCCCTATGCGAAATATGATAATACTTATCATTCCAAGTCGCTTTGATTACCTTTATCGCAAAATCCTCATTGCCAAGAAAATCTTTATGTTTAAAGGAAACCCGCTGCCGCTCAGCTCCATAGTACCCCCCAGAACTATTAATTTCTATATTATCGTAAGACGCGGCAATCGTCTCAGCAATTGTATAGCCATACGGGTCTAAAAATTCACTCACCTTATACTTGCGATTTTTAGACACAAGCTCTGCAATATCAAGTAATCTAGCCGCAATTTCCGCTCCTTCAGTTCCACGATAATATCTCAATATTTTTTCACGATCAGCCATTCTTTTTCCCCATTGATTTAGATTTATTCGTTGCAGATTCAACCGCATCAATTAAAGCACTTCTTACAGCACTTTTTTCTAATTCGTAAATTCCTGCAATAGTTGTTCCTCCTGGAGAAGTGACCATATCACGAAGCTCAGCCGGATGTTTGCCTGTCTCCAAAACCATTTTCGCTGCCCCCAACATCGTTTGAGCAGCAAGTGTAATTGATACATCTCGAGTTAATCCCATCTTTACTCCAGCATCAGCTAAAGCATCAATAATAACAAAAGCATATCCCGGACCACTACCTGACAATCCCGTTACTGCGTCCATGGCACTCTCACTTAAAACAACTGCCTTACCAACTGAATCAAAGATTTCTAATGCAATTTTTTTATCGTCTTCTGTCGCATATTGTCCCATTGCAATTGCCGCCATTCCTTCTCCTACTGCTACTGGCGTATTAGGCATGACGCGAATTACGGGTTGTTCTGAAAAATATCTTTGTAAGGATTCTAAAGTCAATCCAGCAACAACAGAGATAATTAAGGTGTCCTTTTTTACACTTTTATAAATAGACTTTAAAATACCATGAACAACTTGTGGCTTCACTGTTAAAAATAAAACATCTACACTACTTCCAACAATATTTCCTTCACCTTGAGCTTCAATATTATATGTAGTTTGTAAATATGCTCGACGTGATTCAATAATCTCAGCTACATTAATATTTCTTGCAGGAACTAATCCTGCTTTGATTATCCCACTTAAAATAGCTTCAGCAATTGCCCCGCCACCAATAAATCCAATCTTTAAATTATCCAAATTGCTTCCTCCTATTTATTTAACCAAGGCATAACTAACTCAGATTCTTCTTCATTCTTAGGGGTATAAGCTACATCAACATTACTTGGAGTACATAAAAAGATATTGTTTCCAACCTTTTTAATCGTTCCTGCTAACGCATAAACTGTTCCACTAATAAAGTCAATCATACGCCTAGCTACTTCTTGATCTGTATTCTCAAAATTAACCACAACCGGTTTATGGTTTTTTAAATGATCTGCAATATGTTGTGCATCATCAAAGGAAAACGGCTCTACTACAATTACTTTTACCGATGGTTTCACCGCAGTGATATTAGCTTTTGGCATATTGATTACATTGCTAAAGGAAGTTGCGGTTGAACTAGTTCCTGCTGCCTTTTTGGATTTCGTCTCATTGACATTTTCAGTAGGTAATGGAGATTCCTTAAATTCCTCATCAGTATCCACCGTATCCATAAGACCTAATTTTCCACACACTTTATCTAAAAAACTCATTTTTTCCCCTCCATCAATATTGCCGTTGGCCAAAAATCCCCGTGCCAACTCTAATTAAATTTGCACCTTCTTCTATAGCTACCATATAATCATTGGTCATTCCCATAGATAACCAGTCCATAGAAACATTTTTAAAACGCTTCAGCTTCAAATTACAAAAAATCTGGAACAATTCTCTAAATATTGGTCTGGCATCTTCAACATTGTTATAGTGTGGCGCAATTGTCATTAAACCGCATAAATGAATATGATCATATTGTCCAACAGAATCTAAAAATGGTTCTATTTCTTTTGTAGAAATACCAAATTTATTTTTTTCCTCTGAGACATTTACCTGAAGTAATACCTTTTGTATCTTATTTATTTTGTTAGCGACACGGTTAACTTCAGCCATTAACCTTTCACTATCAATCGAATGAATTAAATCAAATAAATCCACTGCATACTTTGCTTTGTTTGTCTGTAGATGTCCAATTAAGTGCCATTCTACTGAACGATTTAATGTTTCAACCTTTTGCATTGCTTCTTGAATGCGATTTTCTCCCACAAATTTTACTCCATGGTCTATCGCTTCGCGCATTGCATTTACGTCATGATTTTTTGTTACTGCAATTAATTTTACATTTTCATCAAAATAGCGATTTCTATTTCCTTTCGCTATTTCTATATTTCGCATAACCTGGGTTAATTTTTCTGCAATCAACGATAACCCCTCCATCATATGGATAATTCGAGAAGAAATATAAATATCCTCTACTAAAATATCATCAAAACAAATATTTGTTAACTTTTTAATTGAATTATCGCTGCAATTCGTCCTGTTTTTCCTTCATCAGCACGATAGGAAAAAAATACATCTGAATTGCATTTTGTACAAACATTGCTACAAATTATATTTTTATCAAGAACACCAATATTCTTTAGCTGAAGCCTATTTGCTTCCCATAGATTAATTTTCCATTTTTCTTTTGAAGTTTGCTTGTAAGTAAGCGAAGGAAACGCCTGCTTAAATTGTGTATACACAGGTTCATCTACTTCAAAACAGCATGGGCCTATAGATGGTCCAATTCCAATTAAACAATCTTCTGGCCTTGAATTAAATGAACTTTCCATAGCTTGTACAGTTTTTTGAGCAATTCTGTGTACAGTTCCTTTCCAACCAGCATGACAAATTCCAATTGCTTTTTTTATTGGATCAAAAATTAAGATGGGAACGCAGTCTGCAAAAAACATCATCAATGGTAAATCGGGTACATTGGTAATCAGTCCATCTGTATTTTCAATTGCCTCCTCATAATCGAAGGCCCCCCGCCCCAAGTAAGATTCATCGACGCAAAGAACATTCGTTCCGTGAACCTGTTGCGCAGTTACTATTTTTTTTGCATCGATTCCTAATCCTAAGCAAAAAGCCTCGCGATTTTGCCATACATCTTTCGAATTGTCACCATTATGCAAAGCTAAATTCAAAGAGGAAAATTCAGCCTTACTAACACCATGAAATCGTGTAGATATTGCTTGGGTAACTAAGTTAGAATTAAAGTGATTAAAAAATCCATACCATAGATTATTTTTGCATTTTATATAAAAACGACACATCTTGTCACATCCTTATTCACTGTGTTTACAAACTCCACATCGATTACAGCCATCAAAACATTTTATTGTTTTTTTCTGTTCGGCAGCTTTTAGCAATTCATCATAAAGATATTGCTTCGTAAACCCCATATCTAAAGTTTCCCATGGAAATACTTCATCTTTATCTCTGGTTCGATATAAGTAAAAAGAATCCTCTAAGCCATTTTGTTCCAGGGAAACTTTTAGTTTTTTACTTCCACCTAGTTGATAAGCGTCATAAATAGCCTTTCCAACCCTTCGGTCTCCGCGCGCGAGTATTCCTTGCACATAAGCTTCTTTAGGAGATTCCATAATAATTTCGATTCCTTTAATTCCCTTTAACGATTGCTTTATCTGCTTTAACTTATAATCGATATTTTTTAAATCGTCCATTGGCAACCATTGAAATGGGGTAAAAGGTTTAGGAATAAAAGGATTTATACTCAAAGTAATCGTTCCTCGGCAGTTTAACTTTTCTCTATAGTCTTTTATCTTCTTTGCCATTTTAATAATTTCTTCAATATCGTCATCTGTTTCAAATGGCAAACCAATCATAATGTAGAGCTTTAAATTTTTTATTCCCGCGTTGACTGCGATATTTATTGCCCGAAATAAATCCTCTTCATTAATCCCTTTATTTATTACATTTCGTAATTTTTCACTTCCAGCCTCAGGCGCTAAAGTAATTGTCTTCAATCCACTTTTAGCTAAAGAATCGGCTAAATCATTCGTAAAAGAATCAGCCCTTAATGACGCAACCGACATACTCATGTCAAGTCCCAATATATCTTTACATAATGCATCAACTTCAGGATAATCTGAAATGGCAGCTCCCATCAATCCGACTTTTTTCCCAACTTTTTTTATTTCTTCTAAATTTACTTTTAGCTTTTCTAATGAACGCGTCCTAGGCTTTCTAAAACAATATCCCGCCATACAAAATCGACAATGTCTGCCACAACCACGAGCTATTTCTAGTAAACATAACCCACCAAATTCAGTTTTATCCGTAAAAATGACACTCTGCGCATCAAAATCATCTAAATTTTCTACCCATTGACGAGTTACTTTCTCTGGTACACTTGTAAGATGTATAACAGTTAATTGATTATTTTCATTAAGCTGGTGCCGATAAAATTTAGGAATATAAACACCTGGAATCTTCGTAAAGGAAAGCAAGACTTCATCTCTTGATAACCCTTGATCAATTGCTGAAAAATATACATCCATAAGCTCTTGAACGGTATTTTCTCCCTCACCAATAACAAAAACATCAATAAAATCACTTAATGGTTCTGGATTAAAAGTTGCGCAAGGTCCCCCTGCGATAACAATCGGATCCATGTCGCTTCTATCTTTTGCAAATATTTTCACTTTTCCCATATCCAATATCTTGACGATATTAAAATAATCCATTTCAAAGGATATACTAATCCCGATGAGCGGAAATTTGTGCAATGGCATCTGCGTCTCTAAGCTTAGCAAAGGAGTATTCGTTTTGATAAACTCTGCTTCAAATTTTTTCTCCGGCAAAAAGAAGCGTTCACATGCAATATCTTTGCGCTCATTTAATAACTTATATAAAATATGAATCCCCAAATTCGACATACCTACATGATATGAATTGGGATATACTAATGCAAATGGTGTTCTTTGACCTGCCGGAAAAGTAATATATCCTTCTTCCTGGTCTAATATTTTATTTAGGGCTTCTTTTATTACCCACGACATATAAAACTCCTCCAAATCTTAAATAAAAAACTGCCCACAAATATGTGGGCGTTTAATTATTTATAGCAAATTACTACAAATGAACAATTCTATCATTTAACTCATCATATTTTGCATCATTAAAACGATTAATTGTGCTTAAATATCCTGTAATTCTGCGAATACGCTTAATATTATTTTGCTTGCATAATGGACAGCTATCTGAATGAATTACACCAATATACCCACAATTTTCGCAAAAATCCACCGGGAAATTGATTCCTGCATAACCTATATCAGAAGCCTTCATATGACGAATGATATCTTCCACCGCACTAAGATTATTAATTGGCGGTGCATCAAATTCAACATAACTAATATGCCCTGCTAAAGTATATTTATGATAAATTCCTTCCAGCTGGATTTTTTCATATGCATTAATTTTATAATTTACTGGGATATGAAACGAATTGGTATAATAATCCTTATCATTCACACCATTTACTATGCCATATTGAGCTCGGTCAAGTTTGACAAAACGCCCTGCTAAACTCTCAGCAGGAGTAGCAATCAAAGAAAAGTTAAGACCATAGCGCTCCGTTGCTTTATTCATCTTATTATGCATAAAAGCAATAATCTCTTCGCCTAAAAGTTGCGCTTCCTTGCTTTCTCCATGATGCTTTCGCATTAACGCATATAAGGCTTCTGCTAAACCTATAAACCCTACCGATAAAGATCCATTCTTTATCACATCTTCTATTCTATCATTAAAATTTAATTTTTCCGAATCTAAATATACGCCTTGTCCCATTAAAAAGGGCATATCTTTCACTTTTAAATTTCCTTGTACTTTAAAGCGATGTAATAATTGTTCAACCACTAGGTCTATCAATTCTGTAAGTCGTTGATAAAAAGCAATTAAATCCCCTCTCGCCTGTATTGCCACTCGCGGCAAATTAATCGTCGTAAAGCTTAAATTTCCTCTTCCATCTGTAACCTCTGGTCCGCAAACATTTGCCATAAGGCGAGTTCTACAGCCCATATAGGCAATCTGATTTCCATAAATTTTATTAAATGAAGCATCAAGAAAACTAAAGGTAGGATTTAATCTTTGCGCTGCTACTCGAATCGCCAATTTAAACAAGTCGTAATTAGGATCCCCGGGATTAAAATTAATTCCCTCTTTTACTTTGAAAATAATATTAGGGAAAATTGGGTTTTCACCACGTCCCAGCCCCTTTTCATAGGCAAGTAAAAGATTTTTTGTAACTCTCCGACCGCTTTCTGATATATCCGTCCCTAAGTTAATGCTTGAAAAAGGAACCTGCGCTCCCGCTCTACTATGCAAACTATTTAAATTATAGATGAAGGCTTCCATCGCCTGGTAGACTTCATCATTTGATGCTTTTTCCACAAATGCTGCCATATCACGATCAAAGAAAGCAAAGGATTGTCCTCCGTGCATATCATTTTGCGAACTCTGCAAAATAATTGCAGCCAATGCAGTAGCCGCATTAGGGCGTTTAGGCGGTCTAATGTAACCATTTCCATTATTAAAGCCATTTTTTAATAACTTTCCTAAAGGAATTTGTACACAATTTAACGTCTTACCATAATAATCCAGGTCATGAATATGAATATCGCCACACATATGCGCATTGGCGATTTTTTCCGGAATCAATCGATTTAAATAGTAAACTTTACTTGCAGCACTAGCAATTTGTAACATTTTAGCAGATGGAGAATTTGATATATTCGCATTTTCTCTACTTGTTTCTATTAAAATTTCTGCAACCGTATCCATTAAATCAGATTTAGCATCTCTAATTTTCGTTCTTCTATCCCTGTATAAAATATATGCCTTTGCCGTTTTAGCATGACCGGTTTCAATCAGTACTTTTTCTACAGTATCTTGTACTTCTTCAACGCTAAAAATTTTTTCTCTATATTTTTCCTTTAAAATTTTTAATACTTCTAACGTTAATTCCATTGCTAATTGCCGATCTGCTCCACCAACTGACTTTGCAGCTTTAAAAATTGCTTCAGTTATATTATGTTCATCAAAATCAACTTCCCGCCCATCACGCTTTTTTATCTTGTTAAACATTCTATTCCTTCTTTCCAACACTGTTTGCAATCAAATTTTCTAATTCTTGAAAGAATTCATGCACATCAGCAAACTTGCGATATACAGAAGCAAATCGAACATACGCCACTTGATCAAACTCTTTAAGATATTTCATTACAACCTCGCCAATAACTTGACTTGAAACTTCTCTTTCCATCGTATTACGGATCTCTTTTTCAATTTGATTTGTCAATACGTTAATAGAGTCTATTGGAATTGATCTTTTTTCACATGATCTCAATATCCCATTAAATAATTTATCTCTATCAAAAGGAACTCTCCTCTCATCCCTTTTAATCACCATAAACGGAATTTTTTCAACAACTTCATATGTAGTAAAGCGCTTTCCACAATTTGAACATTCACGTCTTCTTCTTATCGTTGTTCCTTCCTCCGCAGCCCGTGAATCTACTACTTTACTATCTCCAATACTACAATATGGACAATTCATTATAGACCTCCTAGATTTATCAAAACCTTTATTTAAAATAAAAGTATATTACTCTCTATATCTTGTACTAGACCTATTTTAAATACGTCATATATAGTGCAAATCCTGCTTTTAAAAACAAAAAAATCGCTAAATTCCTATAAAAGGTTTAGCGATCTGGCATTTCATGATTTTACTGTATATATTTCATTTGTTTCAACTAAAATAACATCTGCACCTATTTTATTAATTTTATGCCAAGGAATTACGATATCTTCCCCTCTAGTAAACAACCCAAAAAATTTTCCCGTTCCCGGAACAACTAACGCTGTCATTTTTCCCGACTCTAAATCAAACTCTATATCTGAAACGCTTCCTAGTTTTCTTCCGTCATGTATACTAATCACATCTTTCATTCGTAAATCATATGTTCTTAGCATTGTTCATATCCTCCTGACTACTGCTTGGTTACTATAGTATATGAACAAGTAAAAAAAATGTGCTAGTAAATTTACATATATTCTTTCAATAATTCTACAATCTTAAATTTGAAATGAATGTCTTCATCTTTTGCTTCAGAATCCGATAACATAACTGAATTTACTTTACTCTCTTCTACGAAACATAGAGGCGGATACAACACACACCACCAATTACTCCCTTTTGCCTCTCCAATTAGTATGCGAACAGCTTCATACTGACCTGCTGGTAAAACTAAGTCGCCATATGATTTGATAGGAAATTCAAAAACACCTAGTTCTAAATCCACAGAATAATGATAACCATTTTCATGAATTACTTTATAAGCTAATTCAATCAATGCATTCTTATTATCAATAATAATCTGTCTCGCATCTGAATTTTTTTCTGCCAACTTCATTTTAGGTTCTAAATACGCTAAAATACCATCTCTAACCTTTTGTTTTAGTATTTGGTCTTCATTACTATCACTATTAGCTAGAACATGTAAGCGAATTAAGCCTAGTTCCTTTTCATCGGGTGCATTACGTGCAATTGCTTCAGAAAAAAAACTCCATCCAACTGCACAAAAAATATACAATAATAAAACTATAAATATCTTTTTCCTGGAAACCTTCACTATACTCCTCCTAAATGTGTTTACGCATATGTCCTAAAGCAGCCTTTTCCAAACGTGATACTTGTGCTTGTGATATTCCAATTTCTTCAGCTACTTCCATCTGTGTTTTTCCCTCAAAAAATCTTAATGTCAATATATGTTTTTCTCTTTGACTTAGCTTATGCAAAGCATCTTTTATTGCCACACTTTCTAACCAATTCATATCAAGATTTTTATCATCCCCAATTTGATCCATAACAAAAATAGGATCTCCGCCATCATGATAAATCGGCTCAAATAACGAGATCGGTTCTTGAATTGCATCTAAGGCAAAAACAACTTCCTCGCGTTGAATCTTTAATTCAGAAGCGATTTCATTAATTGAAGGTTCCCTAGAATAGCGATTGATTAATGAGTCTCTTACCTGCAAAGCTTTATATGCAACATCTCGCATCGATCTGCTGACTCTGATTGGATTATTATCTCTTAAATAACGTCTAATTTCGCCAATAATCATAGGAACAGCATAGGTCGAAAATTTAACATTTTGCGATAAGTCAAAATTATCAATCGCTTTCATTAAACCAATACACCCAACTTGAAATAAATCATCTACATATTCTCCCCTGTTATTAAATCTTTGAATCACACTTAAAACTAATCGCAAGTTTCCATGAATCAATTTCTCTCTTGCAGATAGTTCACCACTTTGTAAAATGACAAAAAGCTCCCGCATTTTACTAGCAGAAATTACAGGAAGTTTAGCTGTATTTACACCGCAAATTTCAACTTTATTTATCATCATTTTGTCTTTCCTCCCTCTTATCATTCAAACAAAGTTTAGGAATTTCAAATAAAGTCTATATGCTTTTTATAAACATCTAGATCTTCATCTCTTTTGTTATTATTACCATATAAATTCCATTTCATTCAATGTAAAAAATAAAGCTTATCGGATTAAATGTCCGATAAGCTTTATTGTTCTCATTCCATTTTATTAAATTCTCTTCTAAGTCTTCTGATAATTCTCTTTTCCAGTCTTGATATATACGATTGAGAAATCCCTAATAAATCAGCAACCTCTTTTTGTGTTTTTTCTTTATAATTATCGTTTAATCCAAATCTTAATTCCATGATCTTTTTTTCCCTTTGAGTTAATTTACCCATTGCCGAATATAAAAGATTATGATCGACTTCTTCCTCTATCGATTTATAAATAACATCATTCTCTGTTCCTAATACATCAGACAATAGTAACTCATTTCCATCCCAATCTATATTTAAGGGCTCATCAAAAGACACTTCAGACCTAGTCTTATTATTCCGTCTAAGATACATTAGAATTTCGTTTTCAATACACCTTGATGCATATGTAGCTAACTTAATTTTCTTTACAGGATTAAATGTATTCACTGCTTTAATTAATCCAATAGTTCCAATACTAACTAAATCTTCTATTCCAATCCCTGTATTTTCAAATTTTCGAGCAATATAAACAACCAGCCGTAAATTTCTTTCAATAAAAATATTTTTAACATCCTCACGGTCGGTTTCTAAATAATTTAATAAAGTTATTTCTTCCTCTGGGCTTAAAGGAGGTGGCAATACCTCGCTGCTTCCAATGTAATAAATCTCACATTCCTTTATAAATCCAAATATTTTACATAAAGCGATAAATCGTAATTTAATATTTAACATATTAAGGTTGATATTCATGCATTAACCCCTTTTCAACTAATGTATTTTTATCCGATAACTAACCCAATCATCTAGCGAAATAAGCGATTCACACAAAATAAAAGATCTTGGTTCCCTGCTTATAAGACTCCTAACTTCTATAAATAGGATTGATACCTGCACAGGCAAGCGACTAAGTGCCTGAATCTTAGTCTTACTTTATATCAGGATGCAATAACCCTTGATATTGTCCAAACTCAGAGAATGCTTCTTCATGTATTCCAATAGCAACTTTACTTATTGCCGTTAAATTATCGCCAATCATAATTGCATCTGGGTGAAACGCTAATAAAATATGCTTTCCTCCTAAGCTTTTATAAGGAACAAAGAATAAGCGCTTACACCATACATCGTCAAGATTTTGTTCCAATCTACTAATCCATTCTAAAGACGAATTGTTATTTAAAAAATCTATAACAGACTTTGGGAACAAAGGTAATAACACGTTTTTTTCAATTAATATTACTGGATAATGTCCCTGCATCGTATACAAACGATTTCCCGTATCAATTAAAGTCATCACGGAAATAGATTTGTTTTGATAGACCACCGTAATTTTTTGAAAACTATTTTTTTCTTTCCTTGCCACAGCAATTGATCTAAAAATAAATAAAATGATAATAATACCAATGCTTACTCCACAAACCAATTGAGTAAAAGATAAATAAAATTGATTTTTCGACGCTAACCATCCAATCGGCTGGTAATCCAACATAAATAAATATCCAAATATAGCACCTCCTAAGAGAAAGGAAATAAAATAAAAAGTGCCTACTAACATGAGAAAGTTTCGCACTTTTTTCTTGCCAAATAAAATGAAGATTAAACCTAAAGAAATGATAAACTTTATTAAAGGATGAAAAAAAAGCTGATTATTGAATACTAGTCCTATGATTAAATATAAAACAGAAAAAATATTTGCTATAATTAACCGATAAAAATTACAGGGTATATTATTTAAATAGGCAGTTAAATACAATATAATTCCATTTAAGATAAAGTTAATAACAATAAAAATATCAAGATAAATATACATTTTTTCATCATCTTTCTATTGATTCACTTTCCTAAGTATAGCAAAAAAACTTTTCAAAATATGTAAATTTTTGGGTTTCTATTCCTACAAAAAAACTCCATTATCTTCTTAGATAATGGAGTTTTTTCCCTTTTATTTCTTTTTCTCAGTTTTTTTCTTCCTTTGAAATCGTGCTGAGCTCTTTGCTGTTCTCTTTTCATTTAATTGCTTTTGATGCCGCATCGGACGAATTAGGCACTTTGGTCCAAAACCAATTAAATCAGTACGATTCGCTTTTTGTAATGCTTGATACACTAACATATAATTTTTCTCATCACGATATTGCAATAATGCCCTTTGCATCTTTTTTTCTTGGGCATCTTTGGCAACATAAACATTCTCTCCCGTTAAGGGATTTATTCCAGTGTAATACATACAGGTTGATAAACTCCCTGGTGTTGGAATAAAATCTTGAACTTGTTCAGGTCGATAATTTAAATCTCGAATAAATTCAGCCAGCTCAACAGCTTCCTTTAAGGTTGCACCCGGATGACTGGACATAAAATAAGGAACTAAATATTGTTCCTTGCCGATTTTTTCATTCATTTTTCTAAAAGCATCAGCAAACTTAACATAAGATTCTTTTCCTGATTTGCCCATTAAATCCGTGACCTTTTTCGCTATATGTTCAGGTGCAACTTTCAGTTGTCCACTAACATGATGCTCACACAATTCTTGTAAAAATTCATCTTTTGCTTCTATTAAATAATCATATCTAATACCTGATCGAATAAATACTTTTTTTACTTTCGGCAACTTACGTAATGCCCTCAATAATGTTATATAATCTCCATGATTTGCCGTAAGATTTTTACATGGTTTAGGTGCTAAACAAGGTTTTCCCTTACAAGTTCCTCGTTCAAATTGCATTTGGCAAGATGGAATTCTAAAATTAGCTGTTGGTCCACCAACATCGTGAATATAACCTTTGAAATCCGGTAACTGAGTTAATATTTGTGCCTCTTGTAAAATAGAATCATGACTTCTATTTTGAATAATTCTTCCTTGGTGTGAAACGATCGCGCAAAAAGAACAGCCTCCGAAGCAACCTCTTTGGCTGACCAAACTAAATTTAACTTCTTCAATTGCCGGAACCCCTCCCACTTCCTCATAACTGGGATGATAAGTTCTCATATATGGAAGTGCGTAAATTTCATCCATTTCTTCCATAGTAAGTGGCATCGCCGGCGCATTCTGGACAAGATAAATATCTCCGCTAGGCTGGACAATAGTCTTGCCTCTAATCGGATCTTGCTCTAGATATTGTACCTTAAAAGCCTCAGCAAATTTCTTTTTATTGTCCCTTACTTCTTCAAAACTATGAATTTTAGTATAATCCCACAGGATATCTAAGCTATCAGTTAAGTAACAAGTTCCATTTACCGCCGTAATTAAAGAAATATCAATTCCTGAATTCAACTGTAATGCAATCTCTTTTATTTGTTTTTCGCCCATTCCATAAACTAACATATCTGCCCGACTATCAATTAAAATTGACCGTCTTACACTATCCGACCAATAATCATAATGTGCAAATCTACGTAAGCTAGCCTCAATTCCACCTATTATAATAGGCGTTTTTTTCCACAACTCGCGTACTCTATTAGAATATACAATGGTTGCTCGATCCGGCCGAAGTCCGGCTTTTCCTCCTGGTGAATAGTTATCTTTACTACGATATTTTTTTGCAGCAGTAAATTTATTTAACATAGAATCTAAATTGCCACTTGAAATTAAAACACCTAATCTAGGCCTTCCAAGTTTTTTAAAGTCAGTAGTAGAACGCCAATCTGGTTGAGAAATAATCCCTACTTTAAATCCCGCTTTCTCTAATACTCTACAAATAATTGCTGGCCCAAAACTAGGATGATCAACGTATGCATCACCAGTAATAAATAAAAAATCTAATTGATCCCAGCCTCTAGCTTCCATGTCTTGTTTGCTTATGGGTAAAAATTCCTTCATTATATTCTCCTAATTAACTTTGTCCCTTAATAAATTTCTTTTCTATTACATCTCCTACAGCTCCAAGTTTACCAATTACATTTCCATTATGTGTAACATCAACCACACCAGCATTGCCCAATTTTATAATGATATCATTATTTGCATCCCATGTAAGTACTTCACCTGGATTAGGAATTCCTTCATAAATATTATGATTATCAACTTTTACCTCAGTCCAACATGCTCCCTCGAATTTAAGCGATATTTTTATTGGTTTTGATTGTGGAGCTGTAACTGGCACTGAAACTTCTTTAGGTACTGCAACTACAGTCTTTACTTCTTGTTTTGGTTGTTCCATAGGGGCTTCTGATGAATCTAAGTTTAACATCCAGTATCCACATACCAAAGCAAAAGCCAATCCCCCAATTACAATTTTTTGTTTAATAATATTTCCAAACTCTATTTTATTATTATTTTGAGGTTTTAAACCTTTATTTTCTACTACATTACTTTCAACATCATCCAATATAACATTTGGTGGAGTTTTTTCTTGTCTATATTGATTCACTACTGCATTGCCATCTAAATTTAAAAAGTTTGCATAGGTCTTAATAAATCCTTTTAAGTAAACCTCGCCGGGAATAATATCATATTTATTTTCCTCAATGGATTGTATATACAAGGCACGTATACTCGTTGCCTCTTCAACGTCTCTAATTGCTAATCCTCTTCTTTCACGCTCAGCACGCAATATATCCCCAACCATTTATAAAAGCCCCCTTATATTCACAATCACTTATTGCAAAATCATTATCTTAGGCACTATTATATCCTAATATAGTAAAAACTTGTAGCCTATTTATTAAAATAAGTTTGATTAACCTCTTCCGCCGTCATCACAATTTCTCTAGCTTTACTACCAATATTAGGGCCGACTATATGCATTTCCTCCATTGTATCAATCAATCTTCCTGCTCTAGTATAACCAATTCTAAAACGACGTTGTAACATTGATGCAGAAGCTTGTCCCGTTTCTAAAACTAGTCGAATAGCTTTTTCCAACAATTCATCTGAATTATCATGTTCCGCTTTTTCTACAGGCGCTGTTGCATTTTCCGCAAAATTAATAATTTCTTCATTAATTGATGCTTCCCCTTGCGCCTTTATAAACTCAATCAAGGCTTCAACTTCACTATCAGAAATAAATGCACCTTGTACCCGTAATGGCTTTGGCGCACCTACGGGATAATATAGCATATCTCCTTTTCCTAATAACTTCTCCGCTCCTGCTACATCAAGAATCGTCCGTGAATCAATCTGTGAAGAAACTGAAAAGGATATTCTAGAAGGAACATTCGCTTTAATAATTCCTGTAATTACATCAACCGATGGACGTTGTGTTGCTAAAACTAAATGAAGTCCCGCTGCACGTGCTTTTTGCGCTAATCTACAAATTGCATCCTCGACCTCCCCCGGAGCAACCATCATTAAATCAGCTAATTCATCAATAATAATAACGATAGCGGCCATTTTTTCGTCAGCTTCAACAAATCTGTTGTAACGTTCCATATCACGCACACCATTCGCTGCAAACATTGCATATCGCCGTTCCATTTCTTGCACTGCCCAATTTAACACAGCAGCAGCTTTTTTCGAATCTGTAACTACCGGAACCATCAAATGCGGGATTCCATTATAATTGGATAGCTCAACCATTTTAGGATCAATTAAGATAAATTTCACCTCATCAGGTCTCGCTTTAAATAAAATACTTGTAATCAATGTATTGATACACACACTTTTCCCCGATCCCGTTGCACCAGCGACTAATAAATGCGGCATCTTTGCCAAATCTGCTACAATAGCTTGTCCTGCGATATCTTTCCCTAAGCCTACCGATAATTTTGATTTAGCTTCTAAGAATGGTTTTGACTCTAAAACTTCACGTAAATGAACTCCTGACAATTCTCTATTGGGAACTTCAATCCCAATTGCAGCCTTTCCTGGAATTGGTGCTTCAATACGCACGCCAGATGCAGCAAGCTTTAAGGCAATATCATCGGCTAAATTTACAATTTTACTTACTTTTACTCCTGCTGCTGGCTCTAATTCATATCTCGTAACGGCTGGCCCACTACATGCATTAAGCAACTTCACTTTTACATTAAAACTTGCTAATGTTTGTTCTAAAATTTTTGCATTTTCAGCAATTTCTTTATTCATTTTTGAATTTTTTACTTTTGGTAAATCTTTGAGCAAAGCCGCTATTGAAGGGACAATATAATCGTAATGATAATTGCTATTTACTTCCGGTTCCGTTAAAGTTCTTTCTTCAAGCTCGATATTCTTCTCCATCCTTTTGGATTTAATTTCTTCCTCAAAATTATTGTCAATTGAAAAATCGACTTGCTCTATATTATTTTTTTGATAACTATTAACCTCTAAGTCTTTTTCTTGATCGTATATCAGAAGATTTTTCGCTTCTTCTGCTGGATCAAAAGCATCTTCATTCATTTCATTGGCTGTAGATTTATCTTTTACTTTCTCATAGGTTGCTGCAATCGTTTCCTTTGCTGCATGGATTCCCTTTTCAGCCCTTTTCTTAGTCTTCATTAATCCATTCCCTAATGACCAGGTAGAAGCAAGCAATAACGAAATCAGGGTTACAGAAAAAATAACGATGATTGCCCCATCATAGCCAAAAAGTTTACGTAATAAAAATAAAAATCCGCCAGCAAATAATCCCCCACCATTGATTAGGCTACTCGGTAAAATTTCTGATCCAACATCTATCTTAAAATGATGGTAAATACTTAATAGCGAAATATATAAGATTAAAATAGCAAAAAATTTCACCGAGTATACGATTTTTTGTCTTTTCCATATATAACGAAACCCTATTAAAACCATTAATGAAGGTAATATAATAGCCCCTATCCCAAAGAGATATTTTTGTGTCTTAACTAAAAAAGACCCTATAATTCCTGCATTTAATCCTAATAAACTAATGAATCCAATAATCCCTGTAGTGATTAACACGATTCCTAAAAGCTCATATTTTAAATTATTATTAAGTTTCGACCATTTTTTACGCAACTCATACCACTCCTTAACGTGCATTTCTACATCTCATCATAAAATCCTGCAAAAAAAGCATAGTAAAAATTGCTTATAAAATTAGTTAATCTATACCCAATGCGGATTTAGCTAATTGATCTGCTAATTCATTTCCCTCTATCCCTGTATGGCCGGCTACCTTTTGAAAACTAACCCACTCTAATTCACCTGACATAAAAAGCGAATACTGTTTTGTTATTTCATTATTCGTTTTCCATCTGCCTTCAGCCCATTCTGATATTCCAATATAATCATGATGAATAATTATTGGGCTAATTTTATTTTCTTTTGCCCAGATAATCGCTTTTATTACTGCCTCTAACTCCCCTGCAACATTATGAAGTGCTGCCGCAGCTGAATTTTCTCCAATTCCTTTGCCCGTATAAATCAGTTTATCATCTAAATAAACTGCGAAGCCCCAGCTATATTGTTTATTTAAGTAACTTCCATCTACATAAATATGATATCCATTCAAAAATTCTTCAATTTTTGTTGTCCGTTTCATATCACCCTTTAAATATTCTTCAGCCTCTTGTAAAGAAGAAAAACTTTTGTATAGTGCACCCTTATACCCATGAACTTGTTTTTTGCACTCATCCCAAGTAGAAAAAATACCAATATTTTTTCCTTCTTTAACTGCATAATATTTTTTTTCCATAAATCACATGCTCCTTAGCCTATCGTTACATATCTCAAATATATTGGAAATTTGATTCACTGTACACTCACTGCCGCGTTTAATCGCCAGCATCGCCTGTTTCGTATCACGGAAGTTTATATCAACTAAATTAGGGCGAATAATAACATCCGCATATTGTTCCCCCTTTAAAAGAGTCACTTCACGACCCATAATATCAATACATTGCATTAATATTTCTCCTACAGAATGCAAATCATAAACTGATTGCCCAGCATAACCTAAATCTACCCCAATAATAACATCAGCTCCCATATATGCTAAAATATCCGTTGGCAAATTATTTTTTACAGCACCATCTACCAAAGCCATTTCCTGATATTTTTTGGGATGAAATACTCCGGGAATAGATATACTAGCTCTTATTCCCTCTGTTAAAGATGCATTATGTATATATTTTGCATTTAATATTGCACGTTTTTTCTTTTGTTTCGTCAAAAAAAATATAGTATCAGCAGTATGAATATCTACCGCTGTAACAGCTAGTGGTATAATTGTTTCTTGAAATGATCTATCGCTCCATAATGATCTAAAATATTTTTCTATTTTATCGCCTTTGACAATTCCATTAGGAATTGCAGACCAAAATCTGGTCTGTGTTCCTAATAAAGATTGGATTCCATATTTAAATAAATCAGAAACAGTAATTTTTAAATCAATTAAATCTGCACTTTTAATATTTCTTGCCAATTCTTCCATCTGATGCGGCGTGTATCCGCAAGCAAATAAACCTGCAACTATAGCTCCTGCACTTGTTCCTGATATATAATCTACGTGAATTCCATTATTAATTAAAGCTTTAAGTACGCCTATATGCGCTAGACCTCTTATACCTCCGCCACTTAAAGCAACCCCTATTTTCAAACTTTTATTTTTCATCGTCATTTTTACACACCTCACATATCTTATTCTATGAAGTAGCGTAACAAAGGAGTTATTAAATTTTAATAACTCCTTTTACATTTTACGATTGAAATACAAAAGCTTTTCTAACTAAAAACAAAATAATAATTAACATGTAAATTAGATTATTTGCGAATTAAATCCTGTGCTCTTTTATTTGCTTCGTATAAAATTCTTTCTTCATCAATTATAGTTAAAATTCCTTTTTCTAAAACAATTTTTCCGTCAATGATAACTGTGTCCACATGACTAGAATTGGCTGAATACACTAATAATGATAAAAGATCATGGCGCGGGAACCATTGCGTAGAATTCATATTAAATAAGGTGATATCGGCTTTATACCCTTCTTTTAATACTCCAATATCATCAAATCCTGCAACTTTTGCTCCATATTCTGTTGCCATTTTTATACTTGTCAAGGCAGGGATTGCTAATGGATCTAAGTGATGAACTTTGTGTAATAAGGATACTAAATGCACTTCTTCCAGCATATCTAAATTATTATTACTTGAAGCTCCATCAGTTCCTAACCCAATGGAAATTCCAGCTGACAACATTTTAGCTACAGGCGAAATACCACTCGCCAATTTCATATTACTTCCCGGATTATGTGCAACTCTAACATTATATTTTTTCATCAAAGCAATATCTTCTGATGAAACATGTACACAATGCGCCGCCAAAACTCCACAATCTAAAACTCCAACTTCTTCCATTAAGGCAATCGGCGACTTTCCATATTGTTTTTTGCAATCTTCAACTTCACCTAATGTTTCAGATAAGTGAATATGAATCTCAGCTCCAAGTTCTTTTGCCGAATCAACAACTTGTCTTAAATATGCTGGTGGACAAGTATATGGCGCATGAGGTGCAAGCATAACTCTAATTCTGTTATTTGCTGTCTGATGATAATCTCTAAATAATTTTTTTGATTCAGCTAATGCTTCTTGCCCATTCGGCGCAACGCCTATCATGCCTCGGGATAAAACCGCCCGCATACCGCTTTCCTCTACAGCCTCTGCTACACGATGCATCTCAGAATACATATCAACAAATGTCGTTGTCCCCGTTTTTATCATTTCAGCAACAGCTAACATTGCCCCCCAATAAATATCATTGCTGCTCATTTTAGCTTCAATCGGCCAAATTTTATTTTGCAGCCAATCCATTAACTGCATATCATCCGCATAACTTCTTAACAACGTCATAGATGCATGGGTATGCGTGTTAATAAATCCTGGTATCGCCAATTTATCTTTACCGTCTAAAACTTGATCAGGTACCCAACTTGTATCTACCTCACCAATTTTTACTATTTTATCATTTTCAATCGCAATATTTTTTTCTGCAACACTGCCATCTTCCAATAAAGCTTGTACATTTTTCAATAGAATTTTTGCCATAAAGAACGACCTCCACTCCAAATAATGAAATAGCAAGGATCGTATGCCCTTGCTATCAAATAAGAATTAAGCCTGACTTAAATATGTTTTTTGAACTTCTGTTAAGTGATCTATGCTAATATTTAACGCTTCTAACTTAAGCTCAGCAATTCTTTGATTCACTTCATCCGGCATAATATAAACTTCTTTTTTCATCTTTTCATGATTATTTATAATATGTAAAGCTGATAAAGCTTGTACAGCAAAAGATAAATCCATAATTTCAGTTGGATGTCCGTCTCCCGCTGCTAAATTTACTAAGCGGCCTTCCGCTAGCAAATAAACTTTACGCCCATCTTGCAAAACAAATTCTTCAATATTTTGTCTCACTGTCCGTTGCGATACCGACATAGATTTTAAATGGTCTTTGTTTATCTCAACATCAAAATGCCCCGCATTCGCCATAATTGCCCCTGATTTCATTACTGCAAAAGATTCTTTTGTAATAATGTCGCGACATCCAGTCAATGTGACAAATACATCCCCAAATTTAGCTGCTTCTGTCATCGGCATAACTCTGAAACCATCAAATACAGCTTCAATTGCCTTAATTGGATCCACTTCCGTTACAATAACATTTGCCCCTAATCCTTTAGCCCGCATCGCAACGCCTTTGCCACACCAGCCATAACCTGCAACCACTACATTTTTCCCTGCAACTACTAAGTTTGTCGTTCTCATGATTCCATCCCAAGTGGATTGCCCAGTACCGTAGCGATTATCAAATAAATACTTGCAATATGCATCATTCGCAGCAATCATTGGAAACTTCAATTTGCCTTCTGCTGCCAATGCTTTTAAACGAATGACACCTGTAGTCGTTTCTTCTGAACCGCCTAAAATATTTTCTGCCAAGTCACTTCTTGAACCATGCAATAATGAAACTAAATCCCCACCATCATCAATAATGATATCAGGGCGAGAATCTAGTGCTTTATGTAAAAATGTTTCATATTCCTCATCAGAGCAAGCATGCCAAGCATAAACCGTAACGCCACTTTCAACTAAAGCTGCCGCTACATCATCTTGCGTAGATAATGGGTTACTCCCCGTAACTACAACTTCAGCACCAGCATTTTTTAATACTAAGCCAAGATATGCTGTTTTTGCTTCTAAATGCATCGTCACTACCATCTTTTTCCCTAAAAAAGGTTTGCTTTTACTAAGTTCATCATTCAAAGAATTTAATACCGGCATAAAGTTTTTTACCCAATTAATTTTATCATGACCCGATGGTGCTAGTTTAATATCTTTAATCATTGATTCCATAAATTTAAAACTCCCATCCTTACTTTTCTAATTTTTGTTTTAATTCTTGTATTGATTTTTTATAATCTTCTTTTAATACACCATATTCCGTAATAATTCCTGCAATCAATGCATGAGGTGTAACATCAAACGCAGGATTAAATACATCAACCTCTAGTGGAGCAATCTGCGTTCCTAAAACGTGAGTAACTTCATTTTTATTACGTTCCTCAATTGGTATTTGCTCGCCATTGTCTAATGAAAAATCAAAAGTAGACGATGGTGCCGCAACATAAAATGGAATATGATGTTCTTTTGCTAAAACAGCTACACTATAGGTACCAATTTTATTTGCCACATCACCATTTGCCGCTATACGATCTGCGCCTACAATCACAGCATCTACCATTTTATTTTTCATTACCCACCCGGCCATATTGTCACTAATTAAGGTAACGGGGATATTATCTTGCGTTAACTCAAACGCTGTTAATCTCGCCCCTTGTAATAATGGTCTTGTCTCATCAGCAAATACACGCTTAACATGTCCATCAGCGTAAGTCTGTCTTATTACGCCTAGGGCAGTTCCCATATCTACAGTAGCTAAAGCGCCCGCATTGCAATGGGTTAAGAAATTCATTGGCGATTTAAATAAATCTGCTCCATATTTTGATAATGCACAATTTACTTTCTTATCTTCATCAGCAATTCGAATCGCTTCTTCTTCTAACGAAAAAATAATCTCTTTCATGCTACTTTTCTTTTGTAGGTGTTGCCGAAGTAGATTATCCATACGATCTAATGCCCAAAATAAATTTACTGCTGTTGGTCTAGTTGCTCTTAATTCTTCACTAACATGTTCAAGCCTCGAAATAAAATTCTTCAACTCTAATGATTGAAACTGTTTTGCTCCTAAAACATAACCAAAAGCTGCTGCTGCGCCAATGGCAGGAGCCCCCCGAACTTCTAATTTCTTGATAGCTTCAGCAACAATCTGATAATTATCGCATTGAATGTATTCAATCGTTGTTGGCAGTTTCGTTTGATCCAATAATTCTAAACTACCATGATTCCATCTCATTGATTGCACTCTTATTCCCCCTATAATTTAAAGCCACCATACTCAGCTAACATTTTTCGGCATTTGCATGAATCATCTTTTATATTAATATTTTCTATACTTCTCATAATAAGCTTCTTAATCTTTTCTCCATTTTCCGCCATGATTTCTAAAACTTCTGCATGGGTAAGCACCTGTGGTGAAATACCGGCAGCAAAATTAGTAACCATGGAGATGGTAGAATAACACATCTCAGCTTCATTTGCCAATACAACCTCTGGAACATTTGTCATTCCAACCAAATCTCCGCCTAGCTGTTTAAACATCTTAATTTCAGCTGGAGTTTCAAAGCGAGGTCCATCTGTACAAACATATACACCACCATTATGAATTGGTAAATTTAATTGCTGGGCTGCTTGCTCAATGAATGAACGCAATTTAGGACAATAAGGTTCTGTTACATCCAAATGTACAACTCCTCTGTCTCCACCTTCATAAAATGTACTTACTCTATTTTTAGTAAAATCCAAAAATTGATCTACTAAAACAAAATCGCCTGGTTTCATCCGCTCATTTAATGAGCCAACCGCTGTCGTTGCGATAATATGACCTACCCCTAACTTTTTTATTGCCCAAATATTTGCGCGATAATTAATTAAATGCGGGGGAATGGAGTGATGACTGCCGTGACGAGGAATAAAAGCAATTTTTTTATCACCAAATTCACCAATTTTATATGCAACTTCACCATATGGTGTATTCATTTTATCATCATAGACATTTTTTAATATACTTGGATCATAAACACCAGTCCCACCAATAATCGCTATATGAACCATTGTATCACCTTTTCTTTATATTTTTCAGTTTCCATATAAAATGATTATACTATATCACATCATAAATATATATATTCTATTCCATAATATATAATAAGTCTTCCATATTTTCTAAAACATAATCGGGTTTTTCCCCAAGAATATTATTCCAGTTTACATGTGTCCATTTTACTGCTGCTGTTTTCACTCCTGCACTTTTCCCACTGCTTATATCTGCGGTACTATCCCCAATCATTAAGCATTCTTCTGAATTAACAGACAAAAGCCGCATCGCGGTTTGCACTGGTTCCGGATGTGGCTTAGGATTCATACACTCTTCAATTCCAATAACAACAGGAAAGTACTGATCTAATCCAAAGATTTTTAATCCACGGATTGCTGTTTTTTGTGTTTTCGATGTTACAATTCCTAATTTGATATTATTTTTATGTAAAAATTCAATTGTCGTCACCACATTGGGAAATATATCAATTAATTCATCATGATATTTTAAATTATGCTCACGGTATGTATCAATTAATTCATCCACTTTATCAGGTCCCAAATATTCCATTGCTGACCGTAAGGACTTTCCAAAAAACTCATGCACTTTTGAAACATCAACTTCCTTGCGATAATGGATTTGAAATGCATGTTTAAAAGAATCAACAATGAGTCCAGAAGTATCCAATAGTGTACCATCTAAATCAAATAAAATCGCTTTAAATTTCACCTTACCACACCTAACCTCATAAATTTACACCAACTATTCCACCAAAAGCTCCAGCAACTATGCCTAAAATTATTTTATATAAAACAGCCTGGTAAAAAAATATTTCTTGTACATAACCAAATCCCAATAACAAAATGATTATGCTATAGATAAATCCTATAGCAGCCCCTAGCCAAAAACCTTTTTCCCCAACGAAATAAGAAACTATTAAACTACCAATAAAAATACTAAAACAATGAATTGCCATGACTAAGTAATACATTATAGATTCTGAAATCGAAAAATCAGAGAAAAATACAATGCAACTTAACCCAACTAAAGACATAAGTGTACTAAGAAAAGTAATGATCATCCCATTAGAAACATTACGCCAAAATTTTAAATTTCCTGGTTTTCTATATGACTTCATTCTACTTCCCCCAATTGTTTAATTGTAAAATACAATTTTCCCATTAAACAATATGCGGAAAAAGCCTGTTAAATGCCTCAGATAAACTTTCATAAAACAATATTTATCACATCTGATTTATAAATTTATGGGTTTGCGGGATAACCCTCACATCTTCTAAACTTCGCAATGCTAAATTTTGAAATTGAATAACAGCTTCTGGACTTATTGCACAACATCCATTTAAGGGTGTTATAGGTTGAATAATAAATGTAATTTTCTTATTTATTCTTTCTACCAAAGATATTGCTGTTTTGAATTCACTTTCATTTGTTTCCGCTGAAACGACAACTTTAACAAATACTTCTTTTTTATTTGCTATCTTTAAAAATTCTTCATGTTCCCGCCATAATATCTGTTTCGTAAAACTAGGTAATTTTATATCCATACTAATAATATCTATATCATCAATAATGGAAGCTAATTCTTGAGACAAAGTACCATTTGTCTCAAGATATTTCACACTTTTTATTTTTTTCGCCACTTCTTTAAGAAAATCACTTTGGCAAAGCGGTTCTCCTCCAGTAAAGCTAACTGAGTGATGTGGTAACTTTAATAAATTATTTATCCTAGATGAAATTTCAGCAACAGAAAGAGGGTTTTCTATTTCTGTAAACTCACGGTTTCCTGCCGTCTTTTCAACTTTACAATAGAATGCTTTATTATACGAATCAATAGTATCACAATATTGACAACGAAGATTGCATCCTGAAAAACGAACAAAGATTTGCCTACAACCAACATATTTCCCTTCGCCTTGAATTGACGAAAAAATCTCAATAACATTTGTTTCTTTAGACATTTTCTTTGCCTCGGCTATAGCATACTGCTGACTTTGGAGATTCCCATATCTTTATTGATTTCACACAAGTATCGCCAGACAACAACAAACTTTTCGCTAACTCATCATAAAGATATTTTGCTAAATTTTCAGCGGTTGGATTCGTCACTTTAAAGGCATCAAGCTCATTAAGATAGTAATGATCTAAACCTTCAATAATTTTATTTACCTCTTTTTTTAATTCTTTAAAGTCAATTAACATCCCTAATTCATTTAGTTTAGTCCCTATAACATTAACCTCTACACTCCAGTTATGACCATGCAAGCGATTGCACTTTCCTGGATAATCAACAATTCGATGCGCTGCCTCAAATTCTACAATTACAGTTAATTCATACACAATCAATCACCTCAACCATTATTTTTTCAATTATAAGAAAAGGTGAGTATACACTCACCTTTCATCTACTTTACCGTCTCACGGCGTACATTATTATGATTAGTATCTGTTTTATCGAGTAAAATATCCTGATAACTTATTGCCCTAGTATGTTTTGTATGACTCCATTCATGCTGATGTCTATCTAAAAATCCAAGAAAAGTAATTGGAATCCAACTATAAATAAATATTGGGTACAAAATTAAATAACACCAAGTCTTCCATGAAGCTCTTATTCTTAACAAAATAATAACAGGCAGTAAATATTGCCCTATCATAATAATTGTCAATATTTCCGAAGGCATTAAACTGTAAATATTTGTATAAAAAGGCGGAACAAGAAGCTGAATATAGCTTGCAATAACAAATGCCGTAGAAATTAATAAAAAATGTGGTTGTAATAAATGAATACAGCCATCAACAATCCGAATGTCACGCTGTTTTATTCCTTCCTTTATCATCTTAGGAATATAACGCCCAGCAATATCAAAATGACCTTGCGCCCAGCGTTTTCTCTGATTCCATGATTGCATAAAAGTTAAAGGCTTTTCATCATAAACGATCGCATCATGCGCCCAAGTTGTTCGAATCCCTCGCGCTAATACCTTCATCGTAAATTCCATATCTTCCGTTAAACAAGTAGCACCCCAACCAAATTCTTTTAAAATGTCAGTCGAGATACACATTCCTGTACCACCTAAAACACTAGATAAACCAATATTAGATTTTGCTAAATGCCAAATGTGGTTTGTAACCCAAAACGCAATAGCAAAAGTACCCGAAACCCATGTATCGTGTGGGTTTTTAGCATCTAAATAACCTTGTATTAATTTATCGCCTTTGCAAAGGCGATTATTCATTTCTAATAAAAATTTAGGATGCACAAGATTATCAGCATCAAATACAGCTACAGCATCATATTTACGTTCAAGAGTAAATAACTTTCTAAACATCCATTCCATTGCAAAACCTTTACCACGTTCTTCATTGTTGGTGCGTTCACAAACAATTGCACCACATTCACGAGCCACGTTTGCTGTATTATCTGTACAATTATCAGCAACAACATAAATGTCATACATATCACGAGGATAATCTAAGACTTGTAAATTTTCAACTAACTGTCCAATTACCTGTTCTTCATTATGAGCTGCAACAATAACTGCAAAAGTATTTTTCGGAGTTAATATTTTTTTCTCATTTCTTTTCCAAACTCCAAAAAAAGCAATTATAAAATAATAAATTGTGAAGAATACTATGATAGCCTGCATTGGTATCATGATATAATCAAAAATATAGTTCATGGATTTTTCTCCTTTAAAATCCTTTTGTATAGAAGATAAATTTTACATACTAAAATATAAATAAACAATATATGCTTATTTTCATTATTTAGATTCAACTAATCCAAAAAGAGTATTTAATATACCAAAAACAGAATAAACAATAAATGGTACAAATAGAACCGCATCTAACCGAACAAATAAAATGTATGCCCCTAAAAAAGCAGCTAAAAGAGCAGGAAAAATTCTAATTCGCTCTCCCTTACCTTTAAAATCAGGATACTTCACTTTACTTACCATTAAGTACCCAAAAATTAAAACCATCAAAGGGAAAATAATCCCTTGTGGCTTAATATTTAACATAATAAAAGTAGCAAGTACACATCCGCCAGCAGGAATAGGCAACCCCATAAAATATCCTTTTACAACACTAGTATTCACATTAAATCTAGCTAACCGAAGAGCACCACATGTCGCAAAAAAAATGGACGCTACATAACCAAACTCTGCAAAATCTTTCAAATAAAAAGCATATGCTAAAATAGCCGGGGCAACACCAAAAGAAACTAAATCACATAATGAATCAAGCTCCTTGCCAAAATCGCTACTCGCATTAAAAAATCTTGCTACACGACCATCAAGACCATCTGCAACCATTGCTAAAACAATTAAAATTGCAGCCTGATAAAAATTTCCTTGAAACGTAGAAATTATTGATCCCATGCCAAGCACCAAATTCAATGATGTTAACATATTAGGAATTAAACTTTTCATTCCTTAATCCTCCCAATGACTGTCTCGCCACCAACGACTTTATCGCCTTTTTTTACACAAATTTCAACATTCTTAGGCATTACTAATTCCGTACATGATCCAAATTTAATCAGACCATAGCGCTCTCCTTTTTCTAATACATTTCCTAATGTAACCCATGAAACAATTCTACGCGCTAAAATACCGGCAATCTGTGTAACAATAATACGCATATTGCCATTTTCAATACCTATTGTATGACGTTCATTTTCAAAACCTACTGAATCTTTATATGCTGGAATAAATCGACCACAGGTATATTGCTGAAACTTAATCTCACCGTTCATTGGACTTCGATTGATATGAACATCAAAAACGGATAAAAAAATAATTACTTTATTACAGCGTTCATTTACGAAGTCATTTTCATCTACTTCCACAATTCCCATAACCTTACCATCAGCTGGAGAAACAATTAAATTCTTATCAGTCGGTATTTGTCTTTGCGGATTGCGAAAGAAAAATGTAAAAAAGGCTGCTAAAACAATCGGAAAAACAGTCCATAATGGATCTATAAAATACCCGACTAAAACAGCAAGCAGTAAAGCAATTGCAATAAATATATATCCTTCTTTTATCACAGGAGCTTTAACCATAGGAATCCACCTCCACTTAACAACAATTTTATACTATTATGATGAGCCATGTCTAAATTATTATATCTTTAAGCGTTAGCTTCTACATCTTTCTAAATTTAATAAAGTTCGCGCTCATTTCCCAAGTTATTATAATACAGTATACCATTCTTGTCTAATATTTTTTGTCCTGCAAGACTTTGATTACAAATTTAGGCAAAGCTATTAATCTACAAATTCTTTTCGGTTGCAGCATCCCTCGATATAGCCATTCTAATTTTGCCTTTTGCATCCATAATGGAGCTCTTTTTACTACACCAGCCATTACATCTAAAGTCCCGCCAACACCAATGGTAACTGGCACATTTAGTTCATCAAAATGTTTTTTTATCCATTTTTCTTGTCGAGGAACACCTAATGCAACCAAAAGAATATCCGGACGTAATTTTTGAATTTCCTGCACTACCATTTTTTCTTCCTCTACAGAAAAATAACCATCGTGCGTTCCTACAATATTTACACCCGGATATTTGGTTTCAGCATAAACCTTCGCTTTTTCCGCAACACCTGGAGATGATCCTAGAAAGTAAAAACTTTCCTTTCCATTTTTCAATTTGTTTAAAAGGTGCTGAACTAAATCATATCCTGCCACACGCTCTTTCATCGGATAACCTAATTTGTTAGAAGCCCAAACAACGCCAGCTCCATCAGGGACAACTAAATCAGCCGAATTAAGAATTTCCTGCAATTCTTTATCCTTGCTTG
The DNA here is from genome assembly GCF_965318445.1 of Anaerosinus sp. Lineage (NCBI taxonomy): Bacteria > Bacillati > Bacillota > Negativicutes > Selenomonadales > Sporomusaceae > Anaerosinus > Anaerosinus sp. The sequence continues at coordinate 129,736 of NZ_CBDNNH010000004.1, forward strand.
CCATCATAACCATTTCCGCATTTGCCGTAGCAATTAAATGTATTTTATCAGATTTTAAAAAATCATCGATAATAACATCTATAGCATCGTTCATCGTAATAATATTAATTGCTACATCTAAAACAGATACTTTTTTTCTTGACACAATTATACTCCTCATTTATTATCCAAATTTTAAACATTATTTTCATTGTATCATAAGATTATAGCTTCGGCAATCCAGGAAAATTAAACCACCATTTATTCTTTTTCTCTCTTTCGCTTCCTTTTTCTTCTTTCGGTAAAATTTTCTCTATTATTTTATCCGTAAATCGTTTTGGTTCGGTTCCTTTTATAAATGCACTATATTCATGATCTTTACAATTCGCCTCTGCCAGCTCTCCTGTATTCGCACAAATATCGATACCTTTTATAATCGTATCTGGAACAGAAAAATCTTTTTTTTGCTTATTAGAAATCGCCTGCTTCATAAATTCTCCCCACATTTCGGCTACTTGTGTACCCGATAAATCTGTAGGTACTCGATTATCATTTCCCACATAAATTCCAACTAATAAATCAGGAATGTAACCAATAAACCACGCAGTTTCATAATTATCTGTTGTACCGGTTTTTCCGGCTGCCTCTCTGCCTATATTTGCCCCACTTGCAGTTCCATTATAAATCGTTCCCATTAGCATATCCGTCATAATATATGCTGTTTCTGGACTTAATACTGCACTTTGTTGCGTTGTGAAAGTATCTAAAACTTGATCATGCTCATTACGAACCTCTAACACAGCAATCGGTTTTGATAAGATTCCTCCATTCGCAAATGCTGTATACGCAGTTGATAAATCTAATAAATTTACTCCAGCACTTACTCCCCCCAACACAGTCGCTAAATGTTCATCTGCTTTTGTAATCGTACTAAGGCCTAAGTTATTAGCTAATTGAATAACATCATGCATACCTGCCTGCTGCCCAACCTTTACTGCAACAGTATTAACTGACCATCTTAAAGCCTTTTTCAACGTCATTGCACCACGATATTTATTATCATAGTTTTGTGGCTTATAACCAGCAATATTAATAGGTTCATCAACCATTACTGTATTTGTCTTCATTCCTTTGTTTATTGCAGTCGCATAAACAATTGGTTTAAAAGCTGATCCAGGTTGTCGATATTCATCAGTAACTCGGTTTAGCTGACTTTCACTATAATTATTACCTCCAACCATTGCATGAATATATCCATTACTTGGATTAATTGCTACAACAGCACCTTGATACTCTTTTAATGTTTGTTCGGCAATTTTTTGCAAGCGCATATCTAACGTAGTATAAATCTTCAATCCACCAGTATAAACCTTTTCTTCCCCATATAAATCAACTAATTCCTTTGCAACATAATCGAGGAAATAAGATGCCTTTACACTTCTTTCTCGCTTTGATTTTATTTTCAAAATTTCTTGAGTCGCATCCGCTTTCATCGCTTCTGTGATATATCCTTGTAAGTACATCCCATTTATAACGGTATCTCTTCTTTCTTTCGCTCGTTCTATATTATTATATGGAGAATAATAGATTGGCCCTTTTGCTAAACCAGCGATCATTGCACTTTCACTTAAATCTAAATCACCTGCACTCTTTCCAAAATAAGCTTGTGATGCCGCTTCAACACCATATGCTCCTTCACCTAAATAAATTTGATTTAAATATGCATGTAAAATTTCCTCTTTAGAAAATCTTACATCTAATTTTATAGCTAAAATTGCTTCTCTAATTTTTCTAAGCAGCGTACGGTCTTGATTGAGAAACATTCCTCTAGCTAACTGTTGCGTTATTGTACTTCCGCCTTCTGCGATATCTCCACTTGTTATATTTACAACTAAAGCACGAGCAATCCCTATAGGGTCAATTCCACGATGCTGATAAAATCTTGTATCTTCATTTGCTATAATTGCATCTATTAAATAAGGAGACATTTTATTTAAAGGTACAACAACACGATTTTCTTCAAATAGCTTAGCAATTAACTCTCCATGAATATCATATACTTGTGATGCTGACATTAGCTTTAACTGATTCATATCCTGCGCATCCGGAAGCCCACTAAAAACATAGGCAAAACTCCCGAGCGCTAAAAAAATCATTGTAATAAATATTTTTAGCATCGAAATCCTCCTTTTTTATATCATAAATATATTACAATAAAAAAACGCAAAGTATACTATCTTTACTCTAGTATACCTTGCGTTTACATTTATTACTATTAAATTTAATTAATTTTTCTTGGTAAGTACAGATGTTCTAATAGATAACTCTTTTAATTGTTCTGGCGCCACTTCTGAAGGAGCTTGTGTCATTACACAAGTTGCACTTTGTGTTTTAGGGAATGCGATAACATCGCGAATAGATGAACGTTTTGCCATTAACATAATCAAACGATCTAATCCAAAAGCAATTCCGCCATGTGGAGGCGTTCCATATTCAAATGCATCAAGCATAAACCCAAATTTCAATCTTGCATCTTCTTCTTGCATACCAATTGCTTTAAATACACGTTCTTGTATATCACGATTATAAATACGTAAACTACCGCCACCAATTTCAGTTCCATTAAGAACCATATCATATGCTTTTGCTTTTATTCTACCAGGATCTGTTTCTAAATATTGAATGTCTTCCTCTCTAGGCGCAGTAAACGGATGGTGCATTGCTACCCAGCGTTTTGCATCTTCATTATATTCAAACATTGGGAAATCAACAACCCATAGGAAAGATAATTTATCTGGATCAATAAGATTACGACGGCGTCCCATCTCTAGTCTCAATTCGCCTAAAGCATGTGCAACTACTGAAGGTTTATCTGCAATAATTAACAATAAATCTCCGGCTTCAGCTTGTGTTGTTTCTTTAATTTTCGCTAATATATCATCAGAGAAAAATTTAGCAATTGGAGATTTAACCCCATCTTCAGTATAACAAATCCAAGCTAAGCCTTTCGCGCCATAAATCCCAACATACTCAACTAGTCCATCTAGCTCACGACGTGGAATTCCTGCATAGCCTTTAACATTGATTGCTTTTACCTGTCCGCCAGCTTCAAGTACAGATTCAAATACTTTGAAATCAGACCCCTTTACAGCTTCAGATAAATTCATTAATTCCATACCAAAACGAAGATCTGGTTTATCCGAGCCATATTTGTCCATAGCTTCATCCCAAGTAAGACGTTTAAATGGCAATTCAATCTCTGCATCAATTGCCTGTTTAAACATTTCTTTTGTCATATCTTCCATCATCGTAAGAATATGTTCACTATCAATAAAGGACATTTCAATATCCAATTGTGTAAATTCCGGTTGACGATCAGCACGCAGATCTTCATCACGGAAGCAACGTACGATTTGGAAATACTTTTCATAGCCAGCAACCATTAAAATCTGTTTGAAAATTTGCGGAGACTGTGGTAAGGCAAAAAATTTACCTGGATTTACACGACTAGGCACTAAATAATCTCTAGCACCTTCTGGTGTGCTTTTCGTTAACATTGGTGTTTCAATTTCAACAAATCCTTGTTTGTCTAAGAAATCACGCATCACTTTTGTCACGCGGTGTCTAAGCATAAGATTTCTTTGCATCTCTGGTCTACGTAAATCTAAGTAACGATATTTTAAACGCAATGTTTCATCCACATCAATATCGTCTTGAATATAAAACGGTGGAGTTTTGGCTTTATTTAAAATTCTAAGCTCTAAACAATTAACTTCAATTTCTCCAGTTTCCATATTCGGATTTACTGTTGCTTGATCTCTTTTATTAACAATACCCCTAACTGCAACAACGAATTCTGAGCGTAAAGTCTCAGCCTTCTTAAACTCATCTTCTCCCATTTCAGAAGAAAATACAACTTGTACAAAACCAGAACGATCACGTAAATCTACGAAAATTAATCCACCATGGTCACGTCGTCTTGCAACCCAGCCACATAAAACAACTTCATTGTCGGTATTTACTGCTCTTAAATCTCCACAATGATGTGTTCTTTCCAATCCTGCTAATGTTTCCATTCTAATCTTTCACCTCAAAATTTAAGTTCTTCACTACTTCTGCTGCTTGAATTTTTGTTTGTTCACTTGTAAACATGTTTTTAAGCATAACACTTTTTTCACGAACTTCATCTTCACCAATAATAATTGCATATTTTGCGCCCAACTTATTCGCTTGCTTCATCTGTGCCTTCAAGCTTCTACCCGCAAAATCCATGTCTGCTCTATATCCAGCCAAGCGTAAGTTATATAATACTTTAAATGCAGCTGCCTGTGCCTTTAGCCCAAGAGGTACTACCAACGCAGCTAAAGACGCATTTTCATTCGGTATTAACCCCTGCTTTTCCAGTGCAAGCATTACGCGTTCAATTCCAATTGCAAAACCAATGCCCGGTGTAGATGATCCACCACACTCTTCAATTAAACCATCATAACGCCCACCCCCGCAAACTGCACTCTGTGCGCCAAGCGGCGAATATTGTATCTCAAAAGCCGTTTTTGTATAATAATCAAGTCCTCGAACTAATCGGGGATTTAAGATAAATTCTATATCAACAGCTCTTAATAACTCTTTAAGTTGATCAAAATGATCATGACAATCCTCGCATAGGCAATCCGCCATTTCTGGAGCGCCTTGAGACAAAGTCGTACATTTCTCATTTTTACAATCCAAAATTCTCATCGGATTTCTCTCAAAACGCGATTGACAATCCGGGCACAAATCCTTTACTTTATCACGCAAGAAATCTTGCAATTTTTCTCTATATACTGGACGACATTTTGGGCATCCTACTGAATTTAGCTGTAATTTCAGCTCATTTAGGCCAAGAGATTTTAAAAATTGCGTAGCCAAAATAATAATTTCTGCATCAATCGCTGGATTTGCAGTACCAATTGCTTCAACTCCAAATTGATGAAACTGACGATATCTGCCAGCCTGTGGTCGATCATATCTAAACATCGGCCCGATATAAAACAACTTGTTTAATGTTGTATCTGCGTATAGTTTATGTTCTAAATAAGCGCGAACCGTCGCAGCTGTATTTTCTGGACGTAGTGTAATGCTTCTTTCGCCACGATCCTTAAACGTATACATCTCCTTAGAAACTACATCCGTAGTTTCTCCAATACCTCTTAAAAACAATTCTGTATGTTCAAAAATAGGGGTACGAATTTCTTTATACCCAAATAAATCACATACATTGCGAATCGTTTTTTCTACATATTGCCACTGTCCGCTAACGCTTGGTAAAATATCTTGCGTTCCACGCGGTCCTGTAGTTAGCATAAGTAAAATCTCCTCCTTATTAACCAAACAAAAATTGCAACAATTCTTGTCGTCTTTGCATATATTTATCTATATTTTGCATATAGGTAATTAAATCTTTTGGCTCAAATGCTGTTTCCATTGTCAGATTCTCTGTGTCAACAACTTTTGTCGTTGCTGATGGACCAATTCCTATAATCGTTTGACGTTCTTCCATAATTTGAATATTATAAAGTCCTTCCGCACCAGCCTTGCTATATCCTATATTTTCAAGATTTCCTCGCATATACCCTTGTCGATATAAATAATAAGGCTCCATATCCATTAATTTTGCATATTGCTCTGTAACATCAAACATTTTCAAAGCAGTATCATCATCTGGCAACTGATAAGTATCTACATTTAACTTAAGCTTAGATCCCTTTTTTAAGGCTAATGTATGTACTGTTAAATTGTCCGGATTTAATCCTTTTATCTTTTGCATCGTATCCTCAACATCATTCACCGTTTCACCAGGTAAACCTATGATAACATCCATATTAATATTTTGCATGCCTGCCTGACGAAAATTATCGAATAGTTCTATTATATCCTGTGTAGTATGCTTTCGTCCAATATATTGTAAAGTTTTTTCTTGCATAGTTTGCGGATTCACACTAACTCTATTTACACCATAACGAACCATACTTGCAATTTTACCACTATTTACACTATCTGGTCTACCTGCTTCGACAGTAAATTCTATAGTTTCTGACACAAAAAAATTTTTATGAACAAGTTCTAATAAATTTTCAAATTCTTCATTTGGCAGGCTAGTTGGTGTTCCCCCACCAATATAAATGCTTTGCACAATAAGATTATGTTTTTTTATTGATTCATAAGCATTCATTATATCTTTTTTTAAAGTTTGCAAAAAGCCTTCTAATATATCTTTTTTCGGCAAAACATAAGAAGGAAACGAGCAATACAAACATTTAGATAAGCAAAATGGAATTCCTATGTAAACACTTACTTTGCGAAATGATGAAGTCTTTAAAAAACTCCGTTGTTTAAAAGCCAAATTAGTAATTAAATTAGCTTTTCTATCACTTACTGCATAATCATTTTTCAGCCTTTCAATAATTTCTTCTTTTGAAAAATTTCTATCAATGAATTTATGAACAATTTTTGTCGGACGAACTCCATGTAAAATTCCCCACGGGGCTGAAGGCATTGATAAAAAAGAACTAAATACTTTATATAAATTTAACTTGATTAATCTTCTTACACCTGCTTTTAGATTTTCATCAGAGTGAACTTGATTTTCTTCAATAAAATACTTTGATTTTCCATTTAAACTCACAGCGATAAATTCTGTTTTAACCTTCGTATTTAACTCATTCTCAGTTACTATATTTTTAACAGAAAAAGAAGCATAATCTATCGACTCTTCATTTGTAATTTTAATATTAAAAAGATTTAATATTTCATTTACTATTTTAACAATAACTTGATCTTTACTATTCAAACTAAACTTTTTAATTTTCACGTTTTTTTTGGCACTCCTGACAGTAACCGTAAAACTTAACTTGATGATCTACGATATTAAAATTGCTTTTTTTTGAAATTAACTCTTCTAAATTTTCCAATAAATCTTCCTCAAATTCTTTAACGTTTCCGCATTCTAAACAAATAATATGATGATGATGATGTTGTTTTTCATCTCTTTTATTAATTTCATATCGACTTCTTCCATCACCAAAATCAATTTTTTGCAAGATATCCATATCGCTCAATAATTCAAGACTCCGATAAACGGTTGCTAATCCAATTTCCGATCCTTGTTCCCGCAAAATCTGATGAACCTCTTCAGCACTTAAATGTTCATCATGATTTTCAATAAAAACTTGCAATACAATTTGCCGTTGCGGAGTTAATTTACATTGCCGTTCTTGTAATCTTTTCTTCAACTCTTCCATTGTAATCATAACAGTCATTAAGATTTCTCCTCTTCAATCCAAAAATGTTGCATAAAAATATTAAGTAGCGCTGTCACAGGCAACGCCAAAAGCATTCCTAAAACCCCCAAAAATTGTCCACCAATTAGTAAACTGATGATAATTATCACCGGATGTAAATTTACACTTTTCCCCATAACGCGTGGTAAAATTACATGATTCTCTAATTGCTGTAGAAAAAAACAAAAAATCGCTACTTTTAGTCCTAACTTAGTAGATACGGCCAGTCCTAATATAATTGCAGGAACAGCACTAAGAATCGGTCCAATAATCGGGATAGCTTCCGCCATAGCTGCTAAAGTAGCTAAAACAAAGGGATATCCTATGTTCATTTGATAAAATCCTATAAATGAAATCGTACCAATAATTATACATAACAAGAATTGACCTGTTAAAAAATCGCTAATAACTGTTCCCATTTCATAAATAATTTTTTTTGCTTGTGATTGGCTTCGCAGGGAAAATAAGCTTATTACCCAATCTACAATTACATTCCAGTCTTTTAATAAATAAAAAGTTAAAACAGGAATAACAATTAATTCCACACTCCGTGATAAAAAGGAAAATGAAAGGCTAGCTATGTTTTTTAATAGATTAAAAGAAAATACTGCGCTTTTAGAAATTGCTTGTTGTAGCATGATAAAAATTTGCTCCGATTGCTCACGATATATCCCACTGTTTACAATTGGAATAATTACATTATCTTTGATAAGATCAAGCAATTGATCTATCGTAACTAACATTTGCGGAACATTTTTGTATAACTTTTCTATTTCCTCAACTAAAGGTATAACTAAAATACTTAAAAGCCCAATTGCAATGGTTACTGCAAATAAAAAAGCAATAAAGATAGCTGGAATCTTTCCTATTTTTAATTTGTAAACCTTTATATTTGTCAGCCTGTTCACTATAGGATAAAGAATAAATGATAAACCAACAGAAGCTAAAATAGGAAGATATATAGATTTAGCTTCCATAAAAACATAAAAAAAACTTACAATAACAATTGCCTTAAAGACTAATGTTGAAGATACTTTCATCTTAGATGAACCTCCAAGTAAATCTATTGGCAATCATTATTTATGACAAAAATTGATTATGCATACGCTCCCAGCCTATCGTCGTAGAAGGACCATGTCCCGGTAAGACACGTGTATCATCAGGCAAAATTAAAAGTTTTTCCGTAACACTATGTATTAATCCTTGCATAGAGCCACCTGGAAAATCCGTTCTACCGATAGATTCTGCAAATAATGTATCTCCACTAAATAGTATACCATCTGTATATAAGCAAATTCCACCTTTTGTATGGCCTGGCGTATGAATCACTTTTAAAATAATATCACCAATATTTACAGTATCTCCAGAATTTAAGATTCTATCAGCTGGATAAGATTCTATACTTTCGCCTAAGAAAACAGATAGATTTAAGCGCGACTCTAATAACATTTGTGCATCATCGCGATGAATTAATATATCGGTATGTGTTGCATCCTTTATTTTTTTATTTGCACCGATATGATCTGCATGCCCATGTGTATTAATAATTGCAATAACCTTTAGATCCCCTATTTTATCTAGTATCGCTTTTGCATTAGCACCAGGGTCGATTACTGCCGCTTCTTTAGTTCTTTCACATGAAACAATATAGCAATTCACACCTAAATCACCCACTACCAGTTGTTCTATTTTCATAAATTTCTCCTTATATTCATTTAATGCAATAGCTAACGGAATCATTGTGCTTCGCTACGAGCACCTCTTTAGACAAAATTAGACACCGTAAGCTCTAGATTAATCATCTGAATTCAATTTATTTATCAACATTACCAATCGATCGATAAACGCTATAAACATCTTTTAGCCGCCTAAATTTCGTCATAATATGTTCAATTTGCTCAGCATTACTTACATTGAGGCCCATGATTACTGTTGCCGTCTTATTTTTGTGTGTCCGCGCATTGATCGAGCTTATATTAATTTTCGATTCGGCAGGAACCATCATCAATGAAGTTAAAACACCAGCTTCGTCATTACAAATAATTTCAATTGTCACCGTATAAAGTTTATCAACATTAATATCCCATGAAACTTCAATCATTCTATCAACTTCATCATGCGAATTTAAAACATTCGGACAATCCGCTCTATGAACAGAAACACCTCTCCCCCTAGTAATATATCCAGTTATTGAATCCCCAGGAATAGGATTACAGCATCTTGCCAAGCGAACTAATAAGCCACCTTCACCTTCCACTAATATTCCATGATTTGCTTTATTCTTTACATTTCGAGGCTTTAGCCCCTCTAGCATTTGCGAAATATCTGGAGGAGTTGCGCTCCTAACGGCCTTTTTATACAACTCAATTAATTTTGTCATAATTCCATTGACTGTCACACCACCAAAGCCAATAGATGCTAATAAATCATCTTCACTCAAAATATTTAATTTTTTTGCAACTTCTTTTAGTCGATCATCCTTTAATAGCTCTTTACTTTCATAGCCAAGTCGCTTGCTTTCCTTTTCAATCAAATCTCGTCCACGTTCAATATTTTCTTCACGTTTTGCTTTCTTAAACCATTGTCTAATTTTATTTTTAGTTTCAGAAGATGCAACTATATTCAGCCAATCCATACTTGGTCCATTATTTTGTTTATTTGTAATAATAGATACAATATCTCCATTTACTAATTTATATTCCAAAGGAACAATCTTGCCATTTACTTTCGCCCCAATACAACGATGACCTACATCTGTATGTATACGATAAGCAAAATCGATAGGAATAGAACCTGCTGGTAAATCGACTACATCCCCTTTAGGAGTAAACACAAAGACCTCATCGGAAAACACATCAACTTTTAATGCTTCAACATATTCTTTAGGATCACTTACTTCCTGCTGTAAGTCTACAATTTGACGCAACCATGACATTTTTTGATCATAATCTTTTGCTGCGCCAGCACTTTTTCCACTCTCTTTATATTTCCAATGTGCCGCAACCCCATATTCAGAAACTTTATGCATAGCAAAGGTCCTAATTTGAATCTCTAAAGGACAGCCACGTGAGCCAATTACCGTTGTATGTAAAGATTGATACATGTTAGATTTCGGCATTGCTATATAATCTTTAAATCTGCCAGGGATAGGTTTCCATAATGTATGTACCATTCCTAAAACGCCATAGCAATCTTTTACATTATCCACTAGAACTCGAACTGCCGATAAATCATAAATTTCACTTATATCTTTATTGCCTTTTTTCATTTTTTTATAAATACTATAAAAATGTTTTGCCCGCCCTTGAATTTCAGCTTTTATCGAAACACTATCGAGTTTTTCCTTTAGCACTTGAATAGCATCATCAATAAAGGCTTGTCTTTCCTGACGTTTTTGTTTTACCTTCTCTACCAGGTCATAATACATTTCTGGTTCAAGATATCGTAAACACAAATCTTCGAGCTCCCATTTAATGCTTGAAATCCCCAAGCGATTTGCTAAAGGAGCAAAAATTTCTAAAGTTTCACGTGCAATTCGCTGTTGCTTGGCTAAAGGCATAGACTTTAATGTACGCATATTATGCAATCGATCCGCTAACTTTATCAAAATTACTCGAATATCTTTTGCCATTGCTAAGAACATTTTCCTGTAATTTTCCAACTGCTGCTCTTCTTTTGATTTATATTCCATTCGATTTAATTTAGTAACACCGTCAATCAGCATGGCAATTTCTTCGCCAAAATTTTCTTGCATTTCATCTAATGTATAAGATGTATCTTCAACAACATCATGTAATAATGCAGCACTAATCGTTAATGCATCAATTTGAAGTCCAGCCAAAATTTGCGCAACACCAACTGGATGATGTATATAATCTTCTCCAGACATCCTAAATTGTCCTTTATGTGCATTGTTAGCAAAATCATAAGCTCTTTTGACAAGTGCAACAGATTCTTCTGTTTGATAAATTTCAATTTTCTTGACTAGTTCTTCTATAGTATTTATATGATTTTTCATTTTGTTCAACCCCATTATACTAAAGTTACATTATTATACATTAGATTTTCCAATGACTAATCCGTTCATCTAATAAAATAAGCAATTCACCAGAAATCAAAGATTTTGATTTCTACTTATAAAACTCTACCTGAATCATATATTATTTTATTGTCATTCGATCTCTTCCACTACATAATAGTCTCTTCATCTAATGGATAGATAGGTCGATTAACACAATTTAATAATCTATTGCTTGTAGCTGTCATCGCGAAATTTGCAAAAGACTCAAATTCAGCCCTAACATGAATTCCCTCACAAAAAGTACTGGAACTTTCCAAATCCAGTTTTTGATCCGGTTGTGGATTAAAAACTATTTTTCTTTTATTCCCAAAAGTTTCACGCCAGATTAAACCTAATTCTTCTAATATGCGCAAACAAATGCTAATACTAGCGCTACTAACAGCCTCATGATATCGATTTTCTATTTGCTTTGCTAATTCTTCATTTGTAGATGTAATAGCCTGCTCGTTATTTAAGTTCGCTTTCAAATTCATGTAAACTCTAGCAATTAAATCTCTAATCGGTGCTTTCTCTTTTAAAATTAACTGATTAAAACTAATATCATTTTTACCATATAACAAATGAATCATACCACGAATACCATCTCTTCCTACACGTCCACATTGCTGATTAAAAGAAACCATATCAAATGGTAAATGAAATAAAACAATATGACGAATATCAGGTAAATCTATCCCTTCTCCAAATGCACTTGTTGCAACAACAACATTTATTTCACCATTGCGGAACCAATCTTCAATTTGAACTCTCCACTCATTACTAAGTCCCGCATGATAAAAAGCGATTTTTTCTCGCATCAAAATATTTTTTTCTCGTAACTGACTTGCTATTTCTACGGCTTTCATTCTACTATTTACAAAAACTAAAACTTTTTCTTCTTTATTGATAATTCGATTAACTTCTTCTATTTTATCACTCATATTACGTAAATCAGATATCATTAAATTTTCTCTAACTGTTTTATCAATAATTATTTTCTTTATTGATAAAGTGTGCTTTATACATTTTACAGTTTTGCTGTCCGCTGTTGCCGTAACAGCCAAAACTTTCGGATGATTTAGTCTATTTATAATAGTATTTAGTAATTTATAAGCAGATCTCTTTGCGCCATCTGCAATATGATGACATTCATCTATTACTAAAAATCCAATTTTTCTCTTTGTATTTGAAATAAAATCTAAATGGGCTAATAAAAACTCTGGTGTAGTCAATAATATATCGACTTTCCCAAATTGTAAAGCTGTAAATAACTCCGCACGTTCCTTAGTTAGTAACGTTCCATTTCCTTTGTATATGTTAAGATCAAACGCCATTAATTTTTTTGTAATACCGATATATTGGTCATTAACTAGGGCCCTTAGAGGATATACAATAATCGTCATTTGATCCCGCATTAAGGCCATTTCAGCCGCATAACTTTGAAAAATCGCTGATTTTCCTCGTCCAGTTCCCATAATAGTTAGTGTATTATTTCCATCAGATAAAGATTTTAATGTATCTATTTGCTTCCCATGATATTCAAAGCTTCCGATCAAAGCTTCTTTTATCTGTCTAAACGTAAACTCTTTTTCCTTAAAAAAATTCTTCTTAAGTTTATCAAAGTTATTTTCAATCTTACTAATTAATACATTAACTCCGTAAGATTGATTTTCTCGTCCCGTAATCGCGGTAACAATAATTTCATATTCCGCTAAATCTTGATCAATTTCCTTCGCTAAAAATTTTGCTAAATCAGCTTTTAAAAATCCTACGTCTTTACCCTTTACATCTTTAATTAAAATTGCATTTGCATCAAATGAATTATTTGGCTGCCTTTCTAAGAAAAGTTCTTCCCCCGGCTTTAAGTTACGTATTATATCTTGACGATTATCAAACGTAACTCCAACCAATTTCGTGAAAAACTGTTTTGCTGAACCAATATCTGCATATTTTTCAATTTGATTTGCAGTTAAATATAGTTGATCCAATTTAGATTTTTTTATTTGACTATCCCTTATATCTTCAATAATAAATTGAAGATTTTTTCGTCCTTGCCACTCATTAATAATCGGTTTAAAAACGATATCTATTTTAGTATCTGGCAATAAGGAATCAATTAAATCACCGCGTTGCCAAAATACACAATCTCTGTTTATGATTCCATTACGAATTTTAAATTTCAAATGATTCCTATTTGCTCCTAACAGAAAAGTTGAATCTATCGTATTCTCATAGGAAATAAAAACAGGTTTCTTATTTCCTATTCCATAAGGTTCAAGTAAATTTAACTCATTTAATAATTCTTCGTCTACCTCAGATAAATTTACTTTTTTATCTATAAATAAATTGGGAATATAATCATCATCATTTAAATCGCGTTTGGCAATATCATTCAATCTTTGTCGAAGCAATTTAATATTTTCGGACAAAATACTAAAACCTGCAGCAGCTTCATGCCCACCATACTTAATCAATATATCTTCACATTCTGCTAAAGCTCTATGAATATTAAACCCTTCAATACTACGACAAGAAGCTTTACCTATCCCATCTATCATAGATATAACAACTGTCGGCTTATAATATTTTTCCAATAAATTAGACGCTACAAGACCAATTACGCCTGAATTCCAATCTTCGCCAACGATTACAAGTACATTTTCATTACACAAATGAAATCTAGTAACATAATCTTCAGCCTCTTTTAATAGCTCTTCTTGAATGGCTCTACGCATTTTATTTTCATTTTCTAATTGCTCTGCTAGCATTCCAGCCTCATTTAAATCATCAGTCAAAAGTAACTGTACTGCACTAAACGCACTACTTAAACGCCCCACTGCATTTAATCGCGGCGCAATACCAAATCCTATTGTAGCTGTATTTATCTCACGATGATTAGAATTACAATTTTGCAATAATGCTTTTAATCCTAAATTTGATGTCTGCCGCAATTGCTCTATTCCCAATGCAACAATCAAACGATTCTCTCCAATTAATGGCATCAAGTCTGCAACAGTTCCTAACACTGCGATATCTAAAAAATTTTTAAACTCTTCATTTTTCAAACGTAACCATAGCGCCTGACAAAGTTTATAAGCAACACCTACACCAGCTAAATGTTTTTCTGGGTACTCACACCCCATCTGATGCGGGTTTAAAATTGCAAATGCAGCAGGTAAATTTTCTGGCGGCTGATGATGATCTGTAACGATAATATCTATTTTTCTACTTGTTTCGCCAATTTCATAAGTTGAACTAATTCCACAGTCGACAGTAACAATTAACTTAATTTCTTCCGCAATAAAATTATTTAACGCTTCTAGATTTATTCCATATCCTTCGCTTTGCCGTTCTGGTATATAAAAGTCCACATTTGCTTCCAAACTCCTTAATACTTTAACGAGTAAAGAAGTTGCAGATATTCCATCTACATCATAATCTCCGTAAACTATGATTTTTTCTTGTTTTGAAATCGCTTTAATAATTCTCTCAACAGCTTTATCCATCCCTTTCATCAAGAAAGGATCATGAAACTTCTGCTTTTGGGGATATAAAAATTCCGTTACTTTTTTTATATCTGTATAGCCCCGTTGAATTAATAATTCCACTAAAATTTCAGATATATTTAAAATCGAAGCCAACTCATTCTTTAAATCAATTTTTTCTTCAGGCAAAATCCATTTTTTCATTTGCTTTATCATTCTCATCACCAAACCTTTATTACAAAACCGAAAAATAAAACTATTATCTTAAAAAAACTTAATTTTATAATATTCGCGCAATCATGACAAAATCCTCTACAAAAATAAAAGCATCCACATTTTAGTAGATGCTTTTATTTTTGTATTATCGTATCTTAGCGTTCAATTAAGCCTTTAACGTACGATTTTTATCTGCATAATGTCTAAATGTAACCCATAGTGGTGTAGACGTAAAAATAGAAGAATACGCACCAGAAGTAAAACCAATTAATAATGCAAAGGAAAAATTCTTCGTTGTTTCTCCACCAAAAAAGTATAGAGCTGCCGTAGTAAACAATACAGTAAGAACTGTGTAAATAGATCTTGTCATCGTCTGCCAGATACTATTATCTGCTAGTTCAACTAAGTCTCCGCCCTTTCTGTAATGCAGCTTAAGATTTTCTCTAATTCTATCAAAAATAACAATAGTATCATTCGTAGAATATCCAACAATTGTCATTAATGCAGCAACAAAAGATGCATCAATCTCTTTTTGGAATATAGAAAAAACACTTAATACAATAAAAATATCATGAATTAATCCTACAATTGCCGCAATTGCAAATTTTAATTCAAATCGATAGGAAATATATGCCACAATCAGCACCCAAGATAATAAAGTTGCCCATATTGCTTGCCATGTTAATTCAGAGCCCATAACAGCGCCAACACGTTCTGTTCGCAATACATTATAGTCACCAATTTTTTCTTTCAAAGCATCCAAAACTTCACGTTTTTGCATTTCTTCTAAATCTGAAGTTCTTATCATAACATTTTTAGCCGAATTTCCATTTTCTGCACCAGCTAATTGAATCATACTATTGTCAAGCCCATAATCTTTTAAAACATCTCTAACTTCCTGAACAGTGACTGGCTTATTAAATTCTAAATCAACAAGAACTCCACCAGTAAAATCAATTCCTAAATTAAAACCTTGTGTAAATATAGAAAAAATTCCCGGCAGAATAATTAGAATCGAAAGTATGTACCAAATCTTACGTCTACCGATGATGTCAAACTTCATCATTTTTCTTCACCCCCGGTGCACCAAAAAATCTATCATTCGTAACAACTCTAGAAGCAATCAATAATTTCAATAAATATTGAGTAAATGTAACCGCTGAAAACATACTAAGAACAATTCCTAATCCTAAAGTAACTGCAAATCCTTTTATTGTACCAGTTCCCATAAAAAACAATACAACTGCCGCTAAAAAAGTTGTTACATTAGAGTCAAGAATCGTAGCAAATGCTCTAGAAAAACCAGCATCCATTGCTGCCATTAAAGTTTTTCCAGCTCTATGCTCCTCTTTAAATCTCTCAAAAATAAGTACATTTGCATCGACCGCCATACCAACAGATAGTATAATACCTGCTATACCAGGTAAAGTTAATGTCGCATCTAGCATTTTTAAAGAAAATAATAGCATGAGAACATATGCCATTAAAGTTATATTGGCAATAAAGCCAGACAAACGATAAAACGCCAGCATAAAAATGATAATTGCTGCGATACCTACAGTAAATGCAAACTCACTCTTATCTTTTGAGTCTTGTCCCAATGTTGGACCTACAGTTCTAGTCTCAACTATATCTACTTTTACAGGAAGAGAACCAGAACGTAATAAAATTGCTAAGTGCTGCGCTTCCTCAATTGTTCTAGAACCAGTAATAACAGCTTTTCCACCTGTAATCGGTTCGTTTACGCGAGGATTCGTCAACATTTGCTTATCTAATAAAATAGCAATTGTCTTACCGACATTTTTTGCTGTTAATTCAGCGAACTTTTTACCGCCTTCATCAGAGAACTCTAACGCAACCATATTTTGATTCGCATGATCAATTTGCGCTTTCGCATCTTTTAGATCAGTACCTGTTAATACAGTATTACCTTGTTCATCTTGAAATTCTAACATTGCTGTTTTCCCTAAAACAGCAATTGCTTCTTCAGGATCTTTAATTCCCGGCAATTCAACAATAATTCTTCGTTCGCCTTGTCTTTGAATAATCGGTTCTGTTAATCCCAGCTCATTAACACGTTTTTCAATAATTTTGACAACTCTTTGCACCGCATCTTCATTTACCTGTGCTTCTGGTGTGTCAACTGCTTCAAGAACAACATGTGTCCCTCCTTGTAAATCTAACCCTTGCTTAATTGAGTGTGCTAGTGGTGAAACATAATAAAAAAACACACCAACAATCACAGCAATTATTGCTACAAGTTTAGCGAAACTATTCTTTCTCAACTGCGTCTCCCTCCAAATACTCTCCAATTTGTACCTGTTCATTATAGCGATGTTTGAATAGCGATGTCAAATGAAAAGATAAATAATTATAATAATTCATTTCCATTTATCACAAGTCCAAAGCGGCAATCTAAAAAATTAGCCGCGCGTCTACACATCATCATCCTTGCTAAAAATATCTCAAAATATTCCATAACCGGGCAAATCTTAGTATCAATTGATAATAGTAATTTAATCGTTTTATCCTTTTTATTTACTTCAAGATCTGCACTTTCAGCCGCAAAATTTACTCGATCATGAATTTCAAAGGTTGCGAAATCAGTGTTTGTTACACGCGTACGATGTACATCCGATTTATCTGCCAAAATTAAAGCTGATGCAACATGATTTACAGCATTTCCTCTTTCTTCTTCGTGATTTCCAATCGCTGAAATAACCAACGCAATTTCTTCAGGTGGCATTTTTAATCTAGATAAAATATTATACGCCATAACTGCTCCCATACCACCATGATTAAATCGATTAATCATATTTGCAATATCATGCAGATATCCTGCAATCTCTGCAAGTTCACAATCACGTTCAGAAAAATCTAAATCCTTTAAAACATTTCTAGCACGTCTAGCAACGATTGATACATGACGTTTCCCGTGCTCAGTGAAACCTAATGTTCCTAAATATTCAGTACTGCATTTTAAATACACACCAATTTCCTCATCTTTTCTAAGCGTTTCTATCGTTATTCTCGACATTGTTTGTCCTCCTAATAAAGTCTAATACTTTTTGAACAACCATCTCTTTGCTTAATGAGTCTGTTTGGATATATAAATCAGCATTTTCTCTAGCATCTTTTAATCGTTCATGTTGAACAACAAGCCGCCCTTGATCCCATGTTACTTTTCGCCTTTTTTTAATAGTCTCTAAAGTAGCATCAATCATAATTAAAAAATCCGGATTTCTTTTTTGCCAAAATTTTTTAATACAAGAGTGTTCTTGTGCTACATTGTATGCCTCAATACCATTGGAGCGTAGACTCTCAACTAAAGTAGTTTTCCCTGATGCACAGACACCAACAATCGCAACCAACATCCTTAATCACCCTCAATATGGGAAAGAAACATGAACACGCCTTATTTTGTTATTATATTCTTTCCCACTTATTCCCATAACCACAACTGTCATATCATCTCCTGGCCTATTATCATCTAGTTCTAGTGCATATTCTAAAATTGCATTTGCAATAAAATCAACATCATCAACATTATTTTCTTCAATTATTTTAATAATATGTTTAAAATCAATTTGTTTTCCACGCTTTTTTCCTGCTGAATGAATTCCATCTGTATATGAAACTAAAATCGTTCCAATTTCTAATGGTATCTGATAAATTAAAGGCTTTGTATGCTTATGTACACCAATGGGATTAACCCATTCATCATATACTGTTAAATATTCATTGGCTTTTACAATAACCGGACAATTTGAATTCCTGCTAATTACAATTGTCTCTGTATCCAAATCAGCACTTAATATTGTTAGCGTTGAAGATACTTGTCCGCTTTTAACTGCATATAAAAAATCATGTACAGCTCTGGCAACAGCACCATCACGTGCACCATCTGTTATAAGTGTTACAGCTTTATTTACAACTAACGTACTCGTATTTTTAGCAGATTTACCACTCCCTTGCCCATCAGCAAGTATAGCAGATATTCCACCTTGTGCTCTTTCCGCCACCTCAGCACTATCACCAGAATGAGAAACAGCATACTTCGTTGTTTTTGCCATTCCGACTTTTATTTCCATAACCTATCTCCTATCGAAAAGCAGGCAAAATATAGCTAAATCGCTATATTTTGCCTGCTTTGCAATCTGTAATACAATCTTTTGTTACAATATAATCCATTACATAGTCATGTGCTTCAGAAGGAACGTCAGATACAATTTGACATGAAAAAGCTAAAGCTACTAACTTAGCAGAAATAGCTTTTGATAGAAAACGATCGTAAAATCCTAACCCCATTCCTAAGCGATGACCTGCATAATCAAAAGCGACTCCAGGTAGCAAAATAAGCTCAATCTTCTTAGGATCCACTATACGAAGTTTATTTGAATCTGGCGCAAGAATTCCAAACTCCCCAATAACTAGATCAGATAAATCTTCTATATAAGCAGCAATCATAATTCCAGATCTATCACGAACAAAAGGAATGCATAATTTTTTTCCATCATTTATCACTGTTTTCATCAAAGACAAAGTTTGGACTTCATCTTTTAGAGAGACATAAGCCATAATCAGATTAGAGTTTCTATAATAATCTGAATTAATAATATTTTGATAAATAGTTTTACTTTCAGATGCTTTGATATCTTCTGATAAAGAATGCCTTATCTCTAACATTTTTTTACGTAAAGATTTTTTGCACTGAATAATTTCATCTTCCATTTTATTCTTCAGGTATTCTCTTTTCATGACTAATATTTTTACTGATAGATGCCTTTGCAACTTCAATCTCAACTTTTTCTGCGACTTTCATCAAGACAGTATTATTTTTTATTGTACTAATCTCTCCATACAAACCACCAATAGTGATAATTTTATCGCCTTTTTTCAGATTTCCTAACATATCTTTTATACGACTTTGTTCCTTTTTTTGTGGCTTATACAATAAAAAGTAAAACAAAACCACCATTAACAGTATTGGACCATATGACATGATCAAGCTTGACATCTCCGGACTTAATTCCATAAAAAAACCTCCAAAAAAATTTATAAACACGAACATTTATCTATTCGACAATACTACTAAAATTC
The DNA here is from genome assembly GCF_965318445.1 of Anaerosinus sp. Taxonomy (NCBI): domain Bacteria; kingdom Bacillati; phylum Bacillota; class Negativicutes; order Selenomonadales; family Sporomusaceae; genus Anaerosinus; species Anaerosinus sp. Next base: position 149,895 of record NZ_CBDNNH010000004.1, read on the forward strand.
CTTTATTTCTTGTAATTCGCTATAAAATCACTTCTAAATTCTACAAAGGAATCCTCTAAAATGGCCTCACGCATTTTTTTCATAAAATTAATCAAGAAATATAAATTATGAGTAGTCATTAAACGTAACCCAAAAATCTCATCCGTTCTCATTAAATGCCTGATATATGCACGCGAAAAGTTTCGGCATGCATAACAATCACATTCTTCATCAATCGGTCTAAAATCATGCGCATACTCTGCATTTTTTATCACTAGCCGCCCTTTAGCAGTCATTGCGGTACCATTTCTAGCCACACGGGTTGGAAAAACACAATCAAACATATCAATTCCATGCAATACACCTTCTACTAGACAATCGGGAGTTCCAACGCCCATTAAATAGCGCGGTTTATTAGCTGGAAGCTGACAAACAGTATGTTCAAGAATTTCATACATTAAGTCTTTTGGTTCTCCTACGCTAAGACCACCAACAGCATACCCAGGAAAATCCATCTTAACTAAGTCATGAACACTCATAGAACGTAAATCTTTGTACATTCCACCTTGTACAATACCAAATAAGGCTTGGTCCTCACGTGTTAACGTATTTTTACATCTTTGTGCCCATCTCGTTGTACGCTCTGTAGATTTCTTTGCATAATCATAATCCGCAGGATAAGGTACACATTCATCAAAAGCCATAATAATATCTGCACCTAATGCCATTTGTACCTCTGTAGCACGCTCTGGCGATAAAAATTGCTTTGATCCATCTATATGCGAACGAAATGTTACGCCTTCTTCTGTAATCTTTCTTAGATCGCCTAAACTAAAAACTTGAAATCCCCCACTATCTGTAAGTATCCCACGATCCCAGTTCATAAATTTATGCAAGCCTCCAGCTTCTTTTACCAAGCTGTGTCCTGGACGCAAAAACAAATGATATGTATTACTCAATATAATACCTGCTCCCATATCTTTCAATTCATCTGGGGACATTGACTTTACAGTTGCTTGCGTTCCAACTGGCATAAAGATTGGAGTATCAAATGTTCCATGCGGAGTATGTAATTTCCCCGCCCTCGCTCCAGTCTTCGAACATTGTTTAATTAACTCATATTTTACAGCCAAAATATATCCTCCTATTACAACTCATATCCAATTTACAAAATACCACTTTTCGCGCTTATACGCATATATTAGGAAAGTATATCAGTATCTAAACATATTTTCAAGACATCCTTCTAGATTAATAAACCGACTAATAAGATTTCTTATGTTCAGTATCTATCCAAATTAAAAAAATTAATTAATATATTTTCCCCCAGTTTCAAAATTAAATACAAAATTAAAAATTTCATTAACCAACTAAACCTCACCATTCATTAAGAATTTATATATAGCTCCAAAAAATACCACCGTAAAAATAAAAGACTATATTCAAAATCTACAAATAGAAATAGAACGTTTTCATTCATTTTAAAATTCAATTTCAATTTATTTTTATCATATTGCTACCATTACCGGACTTCTCATAGATGTAAGGAAGAATAAGAAATCAATCTTCAAATCCCTTTCATCTTCTACTTTTGTAGAGTTTTAGTTTATTTTTAAAATAAACTTACTTTTTCTATTGAGAAATTTGTCGAACTATGTTATGTTTTGTTCATAGAGGGATTTAACACCTTCTTGCCTCCTATCTTCTTTGTGACCAGAAGAAGATAAGTTCATAAAAGTTATTTAGGAAAAGAGTATTGTTTTCTGCTTGCAGTAACACACTCTTTTTCCTATTTTAACCAGCTGTTGATTTTTTACAAAATCTAATGCTCTTGGTTCATCTGACTTTTTTGATCTAATAAAAAGTCCTGTATCTTATTAGATACAGGACTTTTTCTATTATTTAGGTTTCTGGTTTAACAAGAACATTGCATCACCGAAACTAAAAAAGCGATACTTATGCTTTTTTGCTTCTTCATAAGCATGAAAAATATTTTCTTTTCCTGAAAACGCACTAATTAACATAAGTAACGTTGACTTTGGCAAATGGAAATTCGTTACCAGCGCATCTACAATTTTAAACTCATATCCGGGATAAATAAAAATATCTGTCCAACCACTCTTCGCTTCTATAAAATCTTTCTTTTCACTTGCAGATTCTAATGTACGAATTGCGGTTGTTCCAATCGCAATGACACGGTTTCCCCTTTGTTTCGTTAAATTAATTAAATCTGCTGTTTTCTTTGGCAAGGAATAATACTCACGATGCATCTGATGCTCTTCAATCTTTTCTACATTTACTGGTCGGAATGTTCCTAACCCAACATGTAATGTAACAAATCCAAGATTTATCCCTTTTTCTTTTAAATCAGTTAGCATCTCTTTTGTAAAATGGAGCCCTGCAGTTGGTGCAGCTGCTGAACCTCTTTCTTTTGCATAAACTGTCTGATAGCGTTCCTTATCTTGTAATTTTTCATGAATATATGGAGGCAATGGAGTTTCTCCTAATCGATCAAGAATCTCCTCAAAAATTCCTTCATAATGAAATTTTACAATTCTACCGCCAAAGTCGGTATTCTCTATAATTTCGCAAGATAACGCTTCACCAAAATTAATTTTTGCACCAACTCTTGCTTTTTTCCCAGGCTTTACTAGTGCTTCCCACTCATCACCAGTTTTCCGCGACAATAAAAAAACCTCTATTTTTGCACCGGTTTCATCCTTCGTCCCAATAAGTCTCGCTGGAATTACTTTCGTATCATTAAAAATTATCGTATCGCCCGGTTTTAAATATTCTTTCAGTTGATAAAAAATTTTGTGCTCTATTCTTCCTGTTTGACTATCCAATATTAATAGTTTTGAATGATCTCTTGGTTCACAAGGTGTTTGCGCAATAAAAGATTCAGGTAAATCATAATCAAATTCCGATAACAACATGTTTTTATACTCCTTAACTATTTCCGCATAAATTATTTCTTATTTCTCTTTTTATAATAACGATCCCGTTCGCTAAAAATACACCCACAATATGGTTGGCGATATAATTCTAAATTCTTACTTATATCTACCCCTTCATACCAACCAGTACGAAAATCTTCATAAAGGAATTTAATATTTTCTTCTTCCGCAATTCTTTTGGCTGTTGCTGTAATGACTTCATGATTTTGATACGGGCTTACTAAAAGACTTGTCGTAAAGACCTCATATCCATTCTCTTTAGCAAATTTTGCAGCCTGTCTAAGACGAAGTTCATAACACACTATACATCTGCCATTTGGTGCATTTAACGCACTCATTAGAAATGCTTCTAGTGTATATTCGCGATCAACTGTAATCGGCAACTGCACTTTTTCTGCAAATTCTATTGCGGTTTCTAGACGATGTTTGAATTCTTTATATGGATGAATATTAGGATTAAAAAAATACCCTGTTGGTTCATAACCCATATCACGCAATCTTTTTATAGGATAAGCAGAGCACGGACCACAACACATATGTAAAAGCAACTTCATTTTATCACCTGATTTCTATTTTTCTTCTGTTTTTATTGGGATTCCTAGATGTTTGTAAGCTGCCAAAGTCGCAACCCTTCCTCGTGGCGTTCTATTGATAAAACCTAGCTGCAAGAGATATGGTTCATATACATCTTCAATAGTATCCGTTTCTTCACTTATCGCTGCTGCTAAAGTATCAACGCCAACAGGCCCACCACCAAATTTCTCTATAATTGTAAGTAACATTGTACGATCTATTTCATCAAGACCTAATTTATCTACTTCAAGCATAGCTAATGCTTGATCTGCAATAGCATCCGTAATAATTCCATCCCCAGTAATTTGCGCATAATCCCTTACACGTTTTAACAGGCGATTTGCAATTCTCGGTGTTCCTCGCGAGCGCCTGGCAATCTCTAAAGCCCCTCGCTCTTCAATAGCAATATTTAAAATTTCTGCAGCCCGTTTGATAATATGAATTAAGGCTTCTGGCTGATAATACTCTAATCGCGAAATTACACCGAATCGATCACGAAGCGGCGCTGCCAATGCACCAGCTTTTGTCGTTGCCCCAATCAAGGTAAAGGGAGCAATATCTAATCGAATCGAACGAGCACTTGGCCCTTTACCAATAATGATATCGAGTGCGAAATCCTCCATCGCCGAATAAAGTACTTCTTCTACATTTCGCGATAATCGATGAATTTCATCAATAAAAAGTACATCTTTTTCTCCTAGATTGGTTAATAAAGCAGCCAAGTCCCCAGCCCGTTCAATTGCCGGGCCAGAAGTAACTCGAAAATTAACGCCCATTTCATTTGCAATAATCCCTGCCAACGTAGTCTTTCCCAATCCTGGTGGTCCATATAGCAAGACATGATCTAAAGCTTCCTTCCGCGATAATGCAGCTTGTACAAATATGGATAAATTGTCTTTTACTTTATCCTGCCCAATATATTCATGTAAATATCGTGGTCTTAGACTATACTGCCATTGATCAGCACTTTGCTCTTCGCCAATGACTATTCGTTCTTCTTGTAAATCCATCATTACCTTTTAGCAAACTCCTTAAGTACAAATTTTATCGCAGATTCTACAGAATCTATCGATTTTAAATTTTTTAAAATTGGCATAAATTCAGCTTGTGTATACCCCAAAGAAATCAATGCCTGTGTTGTCTCTGTTACAACGTCTTCTTTTCCTTCAAATTCTAAAGAATCTACATTTTCCAACGCATCTTTTTGCTCAGCAATTGCTCCAATTTTATCTGCCAGTTCTAAAATAAGACGTTCCGCCGTTTTTTTACCAATACCAGGCAACTTAGTTAAAATGCTTACCTGTTTTTGTCCAAGTGCCTGACAAAGCTTTTCAACCGTTATCGCAGATAAAATTCCCAATGCAACCTTAGGGCCAATACCAGATACTGAAATCAACTTGATAAATATATCATACTCCATCTGTGTGTAAAATCCATACAACTGCATAGCATCTTCACGTACATTTAAATATGTAAATAAAGTAACCTCATTATTTATGATCAATTGGTTACGGGTAGTTGTAGCGATAAAAACCCTATATCCTACCCCTTGAACATCTATAAAACAGCAATCAATAAACAACTGATTTACCGTACCTCTTAAATATCCAATCATAATTTATTTCTCCAAACTATATTATTTACACAATGGGTTGTACAAATAGCAACTGCCAAAGCATCAGCTACATCATCAGGATGAGGTTTTTTCGGTAAATTCAACAATTTTTCTACCATATAAATTACTTGTTCTTTTGTTGCTTTACCATAGCCAACAACAGCTTGCTTTACTTGTAGAGGCGTTCGCTCTACGACTTCAAGATTATTTGCTGCCGCAGTCAAAAGCACAGCCCCTCTTGCTTGTCCTACAGGAATTGCCGTAGTAATATTTCGATTAAAAAATAGTTGTTCTACTCCCATAATATCAGGTTGATATTCTTTTATTAAAGTATCTATTTCTGTATGTATTTTTAACAGCCTATCCTGTGGTTTACTCTTAGGGCTTGTAATAACTGCACCATAATGAATCGCTTTTAAATGATTTCCCCGCATTTCTACCAACCCGTAACCACAAATTGCAGTTCCAGGATCAATTCCTAATACTAACATTTCTTATCCCCCTACCAAAAGATATTACTTCGACAAATATATGTTCTATTCCTTTTTATCATCACAAACTAGTACAACAAAAAAACGAGCCTGATTTCCGAAAAATTTTTAACTTTTCCGAAAATCAGACGCATAATCTAGAAATTTACAAAATCTTTAATTTTTGTGTAAACTATTGCATTCTTCAGTTAATGTCAATATCTATCAGATAGCTAATAAAACGTGATGCTGTTAACTGTTTTTATTATTTAGACTGTATACCTTCTAAAAATTGAAGCATTTCTTCTTTCGATGAAAATACTAAACCATTTTTAATTTCCTCCAGCGCCTGTGGGTGCAGTTGATCGACAGAAATCATTGTTTGTTCACGTAGCAAAGGCTTATTATCTGGCATTCCAGAAAAAATAGCGATACGCCCCTCATGAATACCAATGAAATTATTATTCTTATGCCATTCACAATAATCATTTACCTGCAAACTCATTCTTATTTTATCCTCTGTAAATAATTCAATATTCCATTGCGGATAAACTTGTTGAAAACTTTTATAATCTATCCCAATACATTCACTGTTAGGAATTATTTCTTGAACAAGTTCATCCTTACACTTTGTATAAAAATATACTTGCTCTATTTGTGTCGATTGCTTTACGCGAATATCATTATCAAATTTACTTACAACTTGATCGTTATGCTCAGCTGTTCTTGTCATAAAAAGGTAACCGATCCCAAGCAATAAGAGAAAACAAATGCTTATACCCGCCATCATCATATATTTTTTCTTATTTAAGGTAATATCATCCAACATAAACACCTCATTATAAAGTATATTGCAATAATTATTACCAAAAATATTAATTTTATACAAATCATTGATAAAATAAGACTAGAATTCAAATAGAAACTTAACTCTATCTTCATTCTAGTCCAACTACTTTAAAGACTCAAGCCCTCTTAAGTTCCACTTATAAAAACTGTAGGCTTATTCACATAAAAACAAAGGTTTTGATTGTATGTCAGTTACGTACTTTCGCTAGATGATCTTTTAATTGTTGAATAAAATTAATCCATTAAATCTTCATCAATATCATAATTTGCATAAACCTCTTGTACATCATCATGATCCTCAAGGGCTTCAATTAATTTTAACATTTTAGTCGCATCCGTGCCTTCTAATTTTACTGTGGTATCAGGAACCATGCTAATTTCGGCTACGGAAGATTCAATATTGTTTTCTTCTAGCATTTTTTCAATCTCATCAAATACTTCTGGTTCACCTGTAATTTCAAAGGAATCTTCTTCGACTTGAAAATCATCAGCACCAGCCTCTAAAGCCAGCATCATCAACTCTTCTTCATTTGCAAAGTTTTCTTTCTCGACAACAAATACACTTTTCTTTTTAAACATCCACCCTACGCATCCGGTTTCGCCTAAATTACCGCCATTTTTTGAAAAGATATGACGTACATCAGCCGCTGTACGATTGCGATTATCTGTCATGACTTCGATCATAACCGCGCTACCACCAGGGCCGTACCCTTCATAAAGCATTTCTTCATAGTTGCTGCCTTCTAAAGCTCCTAACCCCTTCTGGATTGCCCTTTGAATGTTTTCTTTTGGGATATTGTTCGCTTTTGCTTTTGTTAAAGCAAGTTTTAATTTCATATTCCCTGTTGGATCGCTGCCTCCCATGCGAACAGCAACAGTGATTTCGCGAGCTATTTTCGTTGTTATTTTCCCACGTACAGCATCCATTTTACCTTTTTTATGTTTAATATTTGCCCATTTAGAATGTCCTGACATAAATAAATACGCACTCCTTTAATAAAATTGCAAGATATATTTTACCATACTATAGAATCAATCGCAAAATTTCTTATTTTTCAACAATAACTAATCTAAAGTAATTTTTCTTTCCTTTTCTAATCAATGCCGTATTATCGGTAAACATATTCTCCGCAATTTCTAATTCAATACTATTTACTCGTTCATTATTTATGGACAGCCCCCCTTGCGTAATCAAGCGACGACCTTCCCCTTTTGACGCAAAAACTGACTCTCTTGTTAAAACATCTAATAATTTTGCACCTATATCTGCTTTAGTGATCTCAATTGTTGGTGCATTCTCTAAATTTCCTTGTCCAGAAAATAAAGCTTTTGCCGCTTCTTCGGCTTTAAGCGCTTCCTCTTCCCCATGAATTAATTTTGTTACCTCAAAAGCTAAAACTTTTTTAGCTTCATTGATTTCTTGATCTTTTAATGCACCCAGTCGTCTAACTTCATCCATTGGTAAAAATGTCAATAAGGATAAACATTTTTCTACATCTGCGTCATTCACATTTCTCCAATATTGGTAAAATTCATATGGAGAAGTTTTTTCCGCATCTAACCATAATGCTCCACTTTCTGTTTTTCCCATTTTTTTACCTTCACTTGTCGTAAGTAAAGTAAATGTTAAACCAAATGCAGGTTTGCTTTCTTTACGTCTAATCAGTTCAACTCCGGCAATGATATTTGACCACTGATCATCTCCACCCATTTCTAATTTACAGTTATAACGATTATTTAATTCCCAAAAATCATAAGCTTGCATAATCATATAATTAAATTCTAAAAATGTTAAACCTTTTTCCATTCTCTGTTTATAACATTCTGCTGCCAACATACGATTGACAGTAAAATGAGTTCCTACACTGCGTAATAATTCAATATAATTCAAATTTCTTAACCAGTCTCCGTTATTTACAATAAATGCTTTATCGTCAGAGAAATCAATAAAACGTTGCATTTGTTTTTTAAAGCAATCACAATTATGTTGAATAACTTCATCCGTTAACATTCTACGCATATCAGACTTTCCTGATGGATCTCCGATAGTCCCTGTCCCTCCACCAACTAAGCAAATAGGTCTATGCCCCGCACGTTGCATATGTGCCATAACCATCATACCAAGAAAATGACCAACATGTAAACTATCCGCTGTTGGATCAAAACCTATATAAAACGTAACTTTTTCCTTATCAAATAGCTCAATAATCTCGTCTTCATGCGTCATTTGTGCAATAAAGCCACGTTCTTTTAATACATTAATTACATTCATCAATAAACCCTCCAAAGTTTTATAAATAAGATTTTATTTAGGAATTAAGATTTTCTTCATTCAGCCCCTAGTCCCTTAATAAAATAAAAAACTCGCCCCTAAAAAGGGACGAGATAAATAACACCCGCGGTACCACCCAAATAGTATTTTTACAAATACGACTTTGCAGCCTGTAACGGAGCCAACCGAATCCATCTACTCATTACTCAATAAAAATAACTTTCGATTTCTTGCTCATAAGTGTACTTCAAATAAATCGTTTACTACGTTTCACCTTCCCGTAGCTCTCTGAAAAACAAATTCATTTTACTTCTCTTAATCATTGCATTAAAACTATATTGCTAATAATGTATCATATTATAATAGTATAGTCAAATTTATACTATAATTTTACTATACTATTATTAGATTGCCCACTTACATTAGATAATCTTTATTATAGATTTGATTTTGCCACCCTATTTTGTCCACTTGCCACCATTTTATATATGGGTGCTAAATAGCTTTTCTTGTGCTTCTTTAATGTTTTCCGTCTGTACGTGAGTATATATTTTCATTAATGTATCTGGATTTTTCCAACCGCCTATTGCTTGTACTACTGGCACAGGAATGCCTTTCATAATTAACTCTGCTGCAGTTGTATGCCTTATACTATGAAGTGTTATATTTCCTTTTATATTTAATTCGTCAACATATGATTTAAATGACTTCGTAATTGTATCAGGAAAAAGGTGTTGTTTATTTTCTTGTTGAAAAACAAAATCATTTAAATCAAAGTTATCCTTACGCTTCACTGATTCATATTTCATCCTTAACGAAAACATAGTTTTATCAGATAAATAAACAAAATGGATATTTTTATTTTTCGGATATTGCTTTACTTCATATTTTCCTTTTCTAGCCTTTACGATTGTTTGCTGAATCAGAATACCACTCTTTTTAAAATCAACATTGCGCCAAGGCAGTCCTATTAATTCTGATCTTCTACTGCACGACTCAAAATATATTTTAAATAGTAAATAGTAATCATAGCTTTTTGATTTAACGTACTTTAAAAATCTTTGCTTTTCCATCTCATTAAATACATCTTTTTGCTTTGGTATAGTCGGCTTACATTTAATATTAAAACATGGATTTTTTTCTATTACTCCATTATCAATTAAATAATCGAAATAGAGTTTAATCTGCCCAATCGTTGATTTTGTATAACGTGCGGACAAGGACTTTCTATTCCGCCTATTGCCTCCTACACTTTGCATTTTCAAGGCAAGGCTTTTTATATCTGCCTTTGTTATTTCATTCACCTTCAAATGTCCAAGCGTAGGAAATATATGATTGGTCATCATAGCTTCGTTTTTAATCTGCGTTTGTATTTCGGTGAATGGTTTTCTTTCTTGTTCATGCCATAGAAGCATACCCTGTCCTAGAGTAGGAAAATTATTTGGTTCTATGTTATTAGTAGGTTCTTTTTTAACAGTTTGCTTTGCTGACTTTTTTACGATTGGCGGTTCTGTTTGTTGAGGTTTATCCTCTTGTAACTTATCCGTCATTTTGTAGATTTCTAATAATTCTTTCCTAATTAATATAGCCTTATCTAATGTCTTAGCTTGTTTGACTACTTGCTTTTTTATATCGCCTAATCGAATGTTTATTTTTATCTGATAGATTTCCCTATTTTCCCTGTAGGTTATATATTTCATATTTTCTTTTCCTGTCATTTTTCTATGCCCTCCAACATAAGACAGGTTCGCGACACCACCACCATACCATAGGTGAGTATATAAATCCATCTTTTTATGTGGATATAGCAAAAATTAATTTAAAGCACTCTCACTTCCTCTATATTTATTTTTATCTTATTTCTGATAAAATGATAAGTGTATATAAAAATAAACTGCTTAGAATTGATTCTAGGGAGACAAAAAAACCTGCCCTAATAATAAGGCAGGAGTATTTTAACAAATATTATATTTTCACTTTATCATCCGATTGTTTAATAAATTCTATCTTTTTATCTCCAACAAATTCTATTAATTTATCTTTATCTATAACCTTAACCAAATTCGCTATTTGTTGGGCATATGCTTCTTCATTATGATAGTAAATAGTTGTTTTACCTACATTCTTATGTAATATTATATAGTTTAAAATATCTTTATCTGTAACGTCTAAAGAATGTCCAAAAATACAAATATTATGCTTTATTTTATCAGCCGTTGAATTATTGAAAAATCCATCAGGTTTTTTGTCGTTGGCATTTTCTAACCAATCTTTATATTTTAAACCAGTCTTCTTGTGTATTCGTTGAAAATATTTTTTAAATCGAATACAGGAAATATCTTTTTTAATATCTTCATCTTTTTCTATTGTTTCATCTATCCCTAAAACTAGATTATGTTCTCCTGCTTTCCCATGAATAAAATCAACATCTACATTCTTTACAATTTTACAATAAGTATTAGTATAATTAAAACTTATTACCGTATCGATAATTTTACTAAAAATAATCTTTTCTATAGAAATATCATTTAATAAAATATTATCATCAAATAATAATATATATAACTCTAAGCAATCTATAAAATTATTTAAATCATCTTCCAGTTTTTTTATATATTTTTCTCTACCTTCAATATTGATAGCATTATTATATTTAAACAACTCTCCAATCTTTTTCAAATCTTTAAAAGATATCAAAGGTTGCTTTGGATTTTTTTCATTTTCTTCTAAACATTTTATAACTTTTGCAATTTCAGATTCTAAATCAATCCAATTTTCCCCTATAGTTGTTTTAGGCTTAATTTTACTGTAGAAATATTCCAACCATAAATTTTCTTTAAAAAATAACCATTCTAACTTCGGATTATATTCTTTATATTTATTGTATAAATTCTGATTTGAATCTTTAATTTCCAGATTAAATTGATTCTCGCATTTCTTTTTAAATAGGTTTATACATAAATCTATTGGGTTTAATTCTTCTTTAATATAAAGATATTCTGCTTTTAAATTTTGTCCATTTTTCGCATAATATTCATATGATAATTTTTCACTTTTTATAAACTCTTTTAATATTACTTTTTTATCATCACTTAAAAGGATATCTTTATAAATCTTATTATATTCATATTCATATGAATTTTTTAATATCATTATAAACTCTAAAAAATCTTTATATTTAGTTGGTAATCCATGCGCTAAATCAAAACCATTTCCTATAATTAAAATATTTAAATTTATCCCTCATTCTACAAATAATACTATTATTATAGCACATAAAGTTAATGTAAAAATAAATTTGAATAAAAAAATAGTCCTACCAATATAAGTAGGATTATTGGAAAAAATATTATATTTATTATCAATTAATGTAAAAATTGTTTTATTATATGTTATAATAAAAATATTAAAGCGAACACAATCTATTTCTTGATAGATTGATAAATGATTTATGCGTGATGGTCGTTCATAAAATATCATCCTATCTTTGCAACCTTCTATTAACAGTCGGGGAAAGAGGTGATATTCATATGAAAAATTTCGTATTATGTACTGTTGGTATAGCGATACTTCTTGTAGGATGTGCGTTTTTACTATATGTAGATAAAGCTACACCAGCAGATAAGATTTCTTGTGAAATGAACGCTAATTGGGGTAGTGGAATGAAAATTAGTATCACAGGAGAAAGAAGTTCAGAACGAAAAAGACCATCCGCTTTGCCAGAAGCGGACAGTCTTGAAAAATAAAATCTTTGTTTTTTAGAAAAATTGTTTGTGGCGACCATCATTGTGGTTCGCTTCTTTTTATGTCTTCATTATAACGGTTTCAAAACCCTTTGTAAACCCTTTTTTATGTCTCTTTAAATTGTTTACAAATGTTTAAAAAAATATACATCGTTAAAGATAAAAAAGATCCTACTGCCCTAGAATCTAATCCAATACAATGACCTGCATTAATACAAATTTTCATATAATAACAACTCCTATTTAATAGATAAAATAAAAGCGTCTGCAATTTTACAGGTGCTTTATTCTTTATAAATTTATTACTTGTTTTTCGATTTTACTAAAGATTTTCTCTACAATCTCAACAACTAATATATATAATGCATCCCTTGCCTTAATCCAATAATTATTACTTTCCGCAATTTCATTCGTTAATCTTTCAACCAATAAATCTTTACGATTAATTAGCTGACTAACTAATATATTCTTTGCATAATCAACTAATTCATTCTCTACCTCGCCCAGTGTTTCTTTTACAGCTTCATCTGTTGCTGTTTTTATAACATAAAAAAGCAGTTACCCAAATAAATGAATAACCGCCATCGTCGCTGACCTGTATTTTATTATTAAAGCACCGTTTTTCCACCATTTTATTTTACGGTGGCAACTAAGAATGCAGTCAAATCTTTGAAAAACAAATTCATTTTACTTCTCTTAATCATTGCATTAAAACTATATTGCTTTATATCATAGCAAAAATTTATAAATGAGTCAAATTAATAAAATAAAAAGCCTAGCAAAAGCTAGGCAAAATTTTGGCTCCTTGAGTAGGACTCGAACCTACGACCGATCGGTTAACAGCCGATTGCTCTACCAACTGAGCTATCAAGGAATATAACTGGCATCTACCTAACCTCCCAGGACGTTTCCATCCAAGTACTTTCGGCGTGTA